>APCU01000007.1 GCA_000347575.1 Candidatus Caldatribacterium saccharofermentans OP9-77CS
GAGGAAGAGCTCGAGAGGATGATAGCTCCTGTCTCCTTTGAGCGGATGGCCCTGTTCGGGCTTTCTCTGCTTGGGGAAAAGGATGAGGAGACCTTTGAGGTCCTCTGGGACGAGCGGGCTGTTTTTGCAGTGCGGACTCCTCCAAAAGAGACAGTCCTTGGGCTGGCCTTTGACCTCGGGACGACCACTGTGGCTTGCGAGCTTCTGGACCTTTCCTCGGGAAGGGTTCTGGCCTGGGATGGGGCACTCAACCGACAGGCGCGCTTTGGTGCCGATGTGATTTCGAGGCTTCGAGCCGTCCAGGAGCGGTTTGAAAATCTTGAGGCCCTGCAGAGGGATGTGGTGGAGACGATGAACGCCCTGGCGGGGGCAGTATGCCAGCAGGCTCACTCTGACCCTCAAGAAGTCGTAGCAGTTACAGTTTGTGGCAACACCATTATGGAGCACCTCTTCCTCGGTCTTTCCCCTCTGAGCATTGGCGTGGTGCCTTTCGTCCCCGTACTCCGGGAAGGGTATGTCCTCCGGGCAGGGGAACTTGCGCTCTCTGTTCACCCCGGGGCTCAGGTGTACGTCTTTCCCGCGGTGGCAGGATACGTGGGAGGGGATGTTCTGGCAGGACTTGGGGCCTTCAGGGTTCACGAAGCGAAGAGGACAACCCTTTATATCGATATCGGGACCAATGGAGAGATGGTGCTCGTGCACCGGGGAGAGGTTTTCGCCTGCGGGACGGCGGCAGGACCGGCCTTTGAGGGGGTAGGAGTGCGTTTCGGGATGCGGGCCTCTTTAGGTGCGATTCATGCCTTTCGCTTTGAGCAGGGGCGACTCTCTTTCTCCACCATCGGAGGCGTACCACCCCGGGGCATCTGTGGCACAGGCCTTCTGGACCTTATGGCTGGTCTCCTTGCCTTTGGTCTCCTTTCCTCAACGGGGAGGTTTCGCAAGCAGGCGGAGTGGGCATCGTTTTTTGAAGAGGAGCGGGGAGAACGAAGGTTTATCGTATCCCGTGACCCTCTCATTTTCATCACCGAGAAGGACATCGAGAACCTCCAGCTCGCTCTGGGGGCAATGAAGGCAGGGAGAGATATTCTGCTGAAAGAGGCTCGCCTGAAAAAGGAAGACATTGAGGAGGTCATCCTTGCGGGGGCCTTCGGGAGTTTCATAAAGCCAGAGAGTGCCAGGGTGCTCGGGCTCATTCCTCAAAAGGCCCTGGCCCGTTCCGTGGGGAATGCAGCCCTTTTGGGGGCGAGAAAAGCCCTGGTGTCGTTGCGTTTTCGGGATGAGGTGGAACGCCTTGCCCGTCGAGTTCACTACATTGAACTTTCGGCTCGTCGAGACTTTGAAGACGCGTTCTGTGATGCACTGCTTTTTGAGAGTTAACCTGCAGTAGGGGGGTTCACCAATGGCAGTGGTCAAACCCTTTTCGGGATATTTCTACGCTCCTTCCCTTGTTAGGGAACGGGGAATTGAGAGACTTGTGGCACCTCCGTATGACGTGATTTCGGAGAAGGAGAGGAAGCGCCTGGGTGAGGAGGAGTACAACTTCGTGCACCTTATCCTCGGAAAGGACGAGAGCGGCTACAGAAATGTAGCTGAACGGCTCCGTCGCTGGGTTGCCCAGGGAGTATTTGCGAAAGACACCGCTTCTTCCCTGTACATCTATGAGCAGGAGTTTGAGCTCAATTCCTTTGGGCGCAGGACCCGTACCGGTGTTGTGGCTCTGGTGCGCCTTGAGGAATTCGAGAAGCGGGTCATCTTCCCTCACGAGCGGACCATGCCAAAGTACTCTCTGGACCGCCTTGAGCTCCTCCGGGCAACACGAGCGAATCTCGAGCACATCTTCTGTCTTTACAACGATCCCCAGGGGGTGGTGGATACCCTCTGTGAGGAACACAAAAAGGAGGAAGCGCTCCTTTTCGCCTTCACTGACCACCGGGGAGTGATACACCGACTCTTCCGGCTTTCTGATCCTTCAGCCATCGCCACCATCCGGAAGGTTCTCAATCCCCGTACCCTTATCATCGCCGATGGGCACCACCGGTATGAAACCTGCCTCATGTACCGGAGGGAACGGCGGGAAGCTCTGGGAGACCCCCTTGAGGAGATTCCCGAGGACTACGCCATGATGACCCTGGTCAACATTCACAATCCGGGGCTCCTTATTCTTCCGACGCACCGGCTGGTCCATGACCTTCCAGAAGAGCGTCTTGTCAACTTCTTCCAAAAATGCGAGGCCTATTTCGACGTCAGGATTTTCCCCAACGAGCGACAGATGGAGGAATTCCTGCGAGTGGCCCCTCCATACACCATTGGGGTCTACGACCGAAAGAACGAGCAGTGGGGAACGATCACCCTGAAAGACCCCCGGATTATGGATGAACGTCTGGGGGAGGACAATGTGAATCGCCATCTTGACACCACCATCCTCCACGAGCTCGTCTTCCGGGACATTTTGGGTCTCAATGAAGAGGGCCGGGGGGAGAGCGAGTACGTTGATTACCTCCGGGGAACCAAGGACGTTTTCGCCATCGCCCGGGAAGAAAGCAGGTACCAGCTCGTCTTTGTCATGCGCCCGACACCGATTGAGCAGGTTGAGAAAGCGGTGGCGAAGTTCCAGCGGATGCCTCAAAAATCCACCTATTTCTATCCCAAGGTGTGGAGTGGTCTCGTCTTCCGGATGCTGGAAGAGTAGGGAGGAGCATATGCCTCTGCTCCAGATTGCCCTGGATCTCTGGGAAGAACGTGAAGCCCTTGAGCTTGCCCGTCGTCTTGCTCCTTGTGCGGATATTCTTGAGGTAGGGACGACACTCCTTCTTGCCTGTGGTCTGCGTATCGTCCAGCGCCTCCGGGACCTTGTGGGAGACAGAGTACTTCTCTTTGTGGATGCCAAGATTGTGGATGCAGGAGAAGAAGAGGCTGAGGCGGTTTTCCAGCATGGTGCGGACATTGTCTCTGTTCTTGGCGGTGCATCTCGTCCCACCCTTGAGGGTGTGTGGAAGGCAGCAAGGCGCTGGGGGAGGCGATGGATGGTGGACACCATTGACTTACCTCTGGGTTCCCTAGAAAAGATGGCTCTTCTAAAGGAACTTCAGCCGGATTTTGTGGGTCTTCACCTTCCCCACGATGTGGTCCGGGAGGAAGAACGTGCCTGGCAGAACGTCGAGTTTTCCTCTTTTCCCTGGCAGGATTTTCCGCTCCTTGTAGCGGGAGGTATCACTCCCCGGACACTTCCCAGAATCCTTGCACTCTTCCATCCAGAGGTGGTCGTGGTAGGATCGGCAATTACCCGGAGTTCCTATCCCGAAGAAGTAGCCAGAACCATGAGGAGAATGCTCGATGAGTGTTCGGGAGAAAGTTGCTGAGGTTCTGCAAGAAGCTCGGGATTTACTCTCCACCCTTGAAGAGAAGGAGATAGAGCAAGTTCTCTGTGCTCTCAGGAAGTGGCAGAAGAAGCGCCTCTTTTTCTGGGCTCGGGGACGCAGCTTCCTGGTCCTCAAGGGGTTTGCCATGCGCCTGATGCACCTTGGGTATGGGGTGCACATTGTGGGCGAGGTAACCTGTCCTGCCATTCAGGAGGGCGATGTCCTCATCGTGGCTTCAGGTTCAGGAAAGACATCCTCGGTGCTCCTTTTTGCCGAGAAAGCCCGAGACCTTGGGGCCGAGGTGCTGGCCTTTCTGGGAAGGAGAGGAACACCTCTTGAGCGCGTTGTCCACCACGTTGTGGCCTTTTCTCCGGAACAAGCAGGTGAAAGCCGGCAGCTTTATACTGGAGGAGGGGGAACGAGGTTTGAGGACGCTCTCTGGCTCCTCTGCGACGCCCTCATTCTCGCCCTCATTGAGGGAAGGGAAGGGGAGGCCTACCGCCTCATGATGGAACGTCATGCCAACCTGGAATAAGGGGGGAGGAGGATGGTCAGCATTCCCGAGCTTCGTCGGAGGGTTGAGGACGCCCTTGGGGTGGAAATCCCTCTGCGGGCGCGCTTTCCAGAAAAGGAGGACATTCCCGAAAGAGAAGAGGACCTTCAGGGTTTCCTTGCCCAGCACACCGACCTGACGCTCCTTCGGCCCACGGCGACCCGGCAGGAGGTTCGGGAACTCTGTGAAAAGGCCAGAAAGTACGGGGTTTTCAGCGTGATCGTGCATCCTTACTACGTTGCCCTGTGCAGTGAAATCCTCGAGGGCAGTGGGGTCCTCGTGGGGGTGGCTGTGGGGTTTCCTCTGGGGCAGAATAAGCCCGAAATCAAGGCCCGGGAGGCCCGCCTGGCGTTCCAGGAAGGAGCAAGAGAAGCCGACATGGTGGTGAATTTGGCGGCACTCAGGGAAGGAGACTGGAAGACGGTGTACCAGGACATCCGGGGTGTGGTGGAGGAAATGTCCCCTCACGTGGTCAAGGTGGTCCTTGAGGCAGGATACCTCACCGAAGAGGAAAAGGCCATCGGATGTCTCATCGCCTGTGCCGCACGGGCCCACTTCGTGAAGACCGCTACAGGATTCGGACCTTCAGGGGCCACAGAAGAGGACGTTCGTCTCTTCCGCCAGGTGGTGGGGCCGTTTCTTGGGGTAAAGGCGGCAGGGGGCATCAAAACCCGTGCTCAGGCTCTTGCGCTTCTGCGGGCGGGGGCCAACCGCCTGGGGACATCCTCCCTTGCGGTGGTCACAGGCGAAGGGTAACGAGGTCTTGCTGGAGTTCCCTGTTGATGATGTCCCGCCATTTTTCAAGAAGCGACAGGGGATAAGGAACAACTTCTTTCGCCTCGGGAGAGAGAGTCTTCTCGCGGTGGAAATTCTGCCAGTACCAGGCTGGGGCCTCCCTGAGGAATCTGGCCATCTCAAGGAGCGTTGCAAGGTCGTGGAGGGGAGGATAAATGGTCGTCCGGATTTCTGCGTGCACTTTCCGTTCCAGGACCCTCTGCAGTACCCTCCGCACCGTCTCCCCATCCCCTCCAACAAGGTCGTATCGTGCAAAAGGCACTTTGAAGTCCACACCCCACAAATCCACGAGGTCCTCAAGGGTCAGGAATTCTTCGTAGAGACCTCCGTTGGTGTCAACCTTAACGAGGTACCCGAGCTCTTTAACCTTTTCCAGGAAAGGCCTGAGTTCCTGGGTCCACAGGAGGGGCTCCCCACCGGTGACGCACACCGCATCAAGGAGCCCCAGGCGCTTTCTCAGGTATTCGAGGACCTCTTCCCCGTCAATGTGGGGGAGGGATTCGCTTTCGGTGACGAGCTCCGGGTTGTGGCAGAAAGGGCAGCGGAAATTGCACCGGGCAACGAAGAGCACGGTGGCGATTCTCCCTGGATACTCGATGTAACTCACCCTGTGCCACCCCCGGAAGACCATTGCAGTCACCTCAGCGCGTATTCTTTGCGCTCGGCGAATTCCTCCTGCTTTCCCCGGTTCCACCGCTGCACCGGGCGGTAGTACCCCACAACCCGGGAGTAGACCTCCGTTTCCTCACCGCATTTGGGACATACGGTGACTTTTCCCTTGAGGTACCCGTGCTTTGGGCAGACCGAGAAGGTGGGGGTGATGGTGAGGTACGGGATGGGGTAGTTCTCGAAGACCCGCCGTACGAACCGCTTCACTGCTTCGGGATCAGGCATCTCAGAAAGGAATGTGTGGAAGACCGTCCCACCGGTGTAGAGGACCTGGAGGTCTTTCTGGTGCTCTAAAGCTTCGAAGGGGTCGTCGGTATAGTCGACCGGAAGATGAGTGCTGTTGGTGTAATAGGGTTCTGATTCCCCAGCGGTGATGATGTCAGGGAAAATCCGGCGGTCAATCCGGGCTAGACGGTAGCTTGCGCTTTCGGCGGGAGTGGCTTCGAGGTTGTAGAGGTTACCCGTTTCCTCCTGGAAGTCGGCAAGTTTCTCCCGCATGAACTCAAGGACCTTCACCGCAAAGGCCTTCCCTTCCGGATGAGCAATGGAGACCCCAAGGAAGTTCAGGCAAGCCTCGTTCATCCCCACAAGGCCAATGGTGGAGAAGTGGTTCCGGAATGTGCCGAGGTACCGGCGGGTATACGGGAAGAGGCCGTTTTTAAGGTTCCGCTCGATGACCTTACGTTTGATTTCGAGGGCCGTTTTCGCAATGTACATCATCCGCTTGAGGCGGGTGAAGAATTCCTCTTCAGTTTTGCTCAGATAGCCAATGCGGGGGAGATTGATGGTGACGACCCCAATGGATCCAGTTTTGTCCGCAGAGCCAAAGAGCCCTCCACAGCGGTTCCGCAGGGTCCTTAAGTCAAGTTGCAGGCGGCAGCACATGGAGCGCACATCACCGGGACGGAGGTTGCTCGAGATGAAGTTCTGGAAGTACGGGACCCCATACTTTGCAGTGAGCTCAAAAAGAAGCCGCGCGTTCTCTGAATCCCAGGGGAAGTCGGGGGTGATGTTGTAGGTGGGAATGGGGAAGGAGAAGACCCTTCCTTCGTAGTCACCCTCAAGCATAACCTCAAGGAACGCCCTGTTAATCATGTCCATTTCCTTCTGGTAATCTCCGTACGTTCCAAGGTCTGGTCGTTCTTCCCCGCCGACGATGACCGGGCGATCCTTCATATCCTCAGGCACAATCCAGTCAAAGGAGAAATTGATGAACGGTGCCTGGCTTCCCCAGCGAGACGGCACATTCATGGCGAAGACCATCTGCTGGATGAACTGCTTCACCGCCTGGTACGAGAGGCGGTCATATCGTACGAAAGGCGCAAGGTAGGTGTCCACGGAGTTGAAAGCCTGGGCCCCGGCGAACTCCATCTGCATCGTTCCCAGGAAGTTCACCATTTGCCCAGTGAGGGCCGAGAGGTGTTTTGCTGGTCCAGCGGCAATCTTATCCTTGACCCCGCCAAAGCCCTCCCGGATGAGTTCCTCAAGCGACCACCCGGCGCAGTATCCGGCAAGACCATAGGAGAGGTCGTGGATGTGGATGTCCCCGTTCACGTGGGCTTCCCGGACTTCATCGGGGTAGATGCGGTTTAAGGTATAGTGGGCCATGACCGATCCAGCAACATGGAGCACAAGCCCCGGGTATGAGTAGGTGGTGTTGGAGTTCTCCTGGGTCCGCCAGTCGGCCTTGAGAAGGTATTCCTGGACGATTTTCTCCACATCGACCACGACCTTCAGGGCTTCTCTTGCCTCCTGGCGTTTCCGGCGATAGAGGATGTACGCTTTGGCAACTTTGGCAAACCCATACTCAATCAGGGTCTCCTCCACCACATCCTGAATGGTTTCAATATCCACCACCGTATCCTGCCCGAACTTTTCGAAGAGCTTCTGGGTGACGATGATGCTCAGTTCCCGCGGAGTGGCCTCGTTCTCTTCGCCCACTGCCTGGAAGGCCTTGTAGATGGCTCGCTCAATGCGCTGCCGGTCAAAGGGGACGACGCGCCCATCCCTTTTCCGGACTTCTCGCGGCGTTAAGAGGTTCACAATATCTGTCATACCGATTCCCCCTTTGAAGCATTCTGTTCCCTGCTTAAGGAGAGCACGATTTCCATGAACTGGTCGATGTCCCGGAACTCCCGGTACACCGAGGCAAAACGGACATACGCCACCTGGTCAAGGGCTTTGAGCTTCTCCATCACCTTCTCTCCGATTCGGGAAGAGGGAACCTCCTCGTACCCCTCTTCCTGGAGTTCCCGCTCGATGTCGTCCACAATCCGCTCCAGCTCTTCAGACGATACCGGCCGCTTTTCGCAGGCTTTCATGAGGCCGTTGAGGATTTTCTTCCGGTCGAAGAGCTCTCTCGTCCCGTTCTTCTTGATGACCCGGAGGGGTTTCCGTTCATACCGCTCGTAGGTCGTGAAGCGGCGGTGGCAGGTGGGGCATTCCCTCCGGCGGCGAACCTCGGTGCCTCCCTCGACCTCCCGGGAATCAATCACCTTTGAATCCTCTGCGCCACAGTACGGACACCGCATGCTTCTCACCAATATATAGGGTTTTTTGTTCACTGTAAACACTAAATGTAGTATACATGAAGGAGGAGGGATGCGCAAGAGGAATGGAGAAGTATTTGGTGTCCTGGAGGAAAGAGGGTATAATTCTTGAAAACAGGGGAGTGGTGCTCCGTGTCCCAGCTGAACGTTCTTGTGAGTTTCGGTGCTGGCGTTCTGTCTTTTCTCTCACCCTGTGTCCTGGCCATTGCCCCGGCCTACCTTGGGTACGTTGTGGGCGTGGAAGCGCTTGAGCGTGACCGTCGCGCTACCCTCTTCCACACGGTGTTCTTCGTTCTGGGGTTTGTCGGGGTATTTGTGCTTTTGGGTATTGGAGCGTCAATGCTTGGAGGGGCGTTTTTCCGTTACCGGTTCTGGTTCACCCGGATTGCGGGAGCTGTCATCATCCTCTTTGGGCTTCAGGTGCTGGGGGCAGTGAAAATTCGAGCGCTCTATGCAGAACGGCGCCTTCGTTTTGAGGCGTCTTTCGGGGTTCTCCGGAGTCTTCTCCTTGGGGTCTCCTTTGGTCTGGGCTGGACTCCCTGTGTGGGTCCGGTGCTCGGGTCTATTCTCCTTTACGTCTCCGCGCTTGGACGGGTGTGGGAAGGGGGGTTGTTGCTCCTCGTGTACGCCCTTGGCCTTGCCCTCCCCTTTCTGCTCCTTGGGGCAGGGTGGGGATGGATGACGGGCGTGCTGCGCCGTCTGCAAAAAGGAGGAAGAATCGTGGAACTTGTAAGCGGCATCCTTCTTATAAGTTTGGGGGTTATGCTGGTGCTGGGGAAAATCGACGTCCTCCTTGGCCTTTTCGGGTCGTTCAACCCGGAGACCTGGCTTGTGGAGTAAGGAGCTGAGTGCAGTGCCTCTGGCAAAAAAGAGTAGTCAGCCAGTTAAGGCGTTTGGAGCGATTTCGAAAAAGCTCAACCTCTCTTCTCGGGTGTACCGGGGTGTGCATCCCATCCCCGTGGACCGCATCGTGGGGAGCGTGGGACGGGCTGCAGACCTTCTTCCGGGGTTCCGCCTGCGAAACCCCGATGTCCGTTACTACCGGATCCGGCGGGCCATGGAGCGGGGGGAAATCCTCCCGCCGATTATCGTGTACAAAGTTGGGGACGAGTACTACGTCCTTGATGGGAACCACCGGGTAGCGGTGGCGAAGGAGCTCGGTATGGAGTTCATCGACGCTGAGGTGATTGAATTTTTCCCATCAGAGCGCCGGGAAAGCAAGACCCTTCGGGCAAAGCGGGCGGAATTTGAAAATCTCACGGGTCTCAAGGGAATCGATGCCAGTGAACCCCGGCACTACGACTCGTTCCTCAACTACATTAAGGACTACGCCCAGCGTATGGAGCTCTTTTTGGGGCGGAAGGTTCCCCTCAAAGAGGCAGCGCTCAACTGGTTCCTCTGTGTGTACACCCCGGCGGTTCAGGCTATCGTGGAGAAGGGACTTGAAGAGGCTTTCCCGGAGAAAAGCCTTGCGGATATTTTTGCCTACATCATGGACTACAAGTGGTACAAAAGTCAGAAAGAGGGATACGACATCGGTTTTGATGCCGCTTTGCAGGGATTCGTCGAGGAGATTGTGGGGAAGAAGGAGGGCGTGGAGGAGGAAAAGAAGAAAGGTCTCGTGCAGCGATTCGGAGGAATCCTTGAGGAGGTTCTGCCATGGCTCAAGAGGGAGTGAAGTGGCACGCCCTTTCCTGGGATGAGGTGGCGAAAACCCTTGGAACGGATACGGTGCAGGGGCTTTCAGAGGAAGAGGCCAGAACTCGCCTGCTCCAGTACGGACCCAATGTTCTTCTGAAAAAGAAAGGCAAGAGCATCCTGGCCATGTTCTTCGAGCAGTTCCGGGATTTCCTGGTACTCATCCTCCTTGGGGCAGCGGTGATTTCCCTTGTACTGGGCGAGGTGACGGATTCTCTGGTCATTGTGGCCATCCTCGTCGTCAACGCCTGCCTCGGGGTGTTCCAGGAATACCGGGCGGGAAAAGCCCTGGAAGCCCTCAAGAAAATGAGCGTCCCGGAATGCGAGGTCATACGCTCGGGAGTGCCAAAGAGAGTGAGCACGGAGCTCCTTGTTCCTGGGGATATCGTTGTGCTTCGGGAGGGCGATATCGTTCCTGCAGACCTCCGCCTCCTTGAAGCCAAAGCACTCCGGATTGACGAGGCCAGCCTCACCGGTGAGTCTGTTCCTGTGGAGAAGGCTACCGAAGTACTCCCCGAGGATACCCCGCTTCCTGAGCGGGTGAATATGGCGTTTTCCGGGACGGTCGTCACGTACGGGCGGGGGAAGGGCATTGTGGTGGCCACAGGGATGGCACGGGAAATCGGGAAGATTGCCGCCCTCCTTGAGGAAGAGGAGGAGACCGTTACCCCCCTGCAGAAGCGTCTTGCCGGGTTGGGGAAACTCCTTGGGCTTCTAACCATCGGTATCTGTGCCCTGGTGTTCCTCCTTGGGGAATTGCGGGGAGAGCCGCCCTTTGAGATGTTCATGACTGCAGTGAGCCTCGCGGTGGCGGCGATTCCGGAGGGACTCCCTGCAGTGGTGACGGTAGTGCTGGCCCTTGGGGTTTTCCGGATGAGCAGGCACCACGCGATCGTGCGGAAACTTCCTGCCGTTGAGACCCTGGGTTGCACCACGTACATCTGTACGGACAAAACCGGGACGCTCACTGAGAACCGGATGGTGGTTCGAAAGGCGTGGACCTTTGGTCAGGATCTTGGGCGGCTTTTGACGATTGCCACGCTCTGTAACGATGCCTTCCTGGGGGAAGGATCCTCCTCCGGTGACCCCACAGAGGTTGCCCTCCTTGAGTATGCAAAACGCCAGGGCTTTCCCTGGCAGGAACTCCGAATAAACCACCCTCGTCTTGATGAGATTCCCTTTGATTCTGCCCGGAAGCGAATGACCACGCTCCACCTTTTTGACGGGCGGTATCTCCTTTTCGTCAAGGGAGCTCCCGAGATTCTCCTTGAGCGGTGTTCCTGGTATGAGGCCGAGGGAGGTATTTTCCCCCTTGGAGAAGAGGAACGGAAAAGAGTTGTCACGGAGCTTGCGTCCATGGCAGAAGAGGCCCTGAGGGTTCTGGCCTTTGCCTTCCGTGAGCTTCCTGATGGGAAGCTCGACGAAGGGAAGGAAGAGGACCTGGTGTTCGTGGGGCTTGTAGGGATGATGGACCCGCCGCGGAAAGAAGTTTACGGAGCACTTGCTGAAGCGAAGGGAGCGGGAATCAGGACCATCATGATTACCGGCGACAGTGCGCTCACGGCCTCAGCCATTGCCCGGGAACTGGGTCTGCTTGATGATGGGGATGAGGTCCTCACGGGGCAGGAGCTCGAGCGCCTTTCCCGCGAAGAGTTACGGGAGCGAATCACAAGAACCAAAGTTTTTGCCCGGGTCTGGCCGGAACAGAAGCTCCGCATTGTTGAGGCGTTGCAGGAGAATGGCGAAGTTGTAGCCATGACAGGAGACGGAGTGAACGATGCTCCGGCTCTCAAGAAGGCTGATATCGGTATCGCCATGGGTATCACCGGAACGGACGTGGCTAAAGAAGTCGCCGATATGGTGCTTGCTGATGACAATTTCGCCACCATTGTGCGGGCGGTGAAGGAGGGGAGAATGATTTTCGACAACATCCGGAAGTTTGTGGTGTACCTTCTCTCCTGCAATCTCGGGGAAATCGGATCGGTCTTCGTCCCGATTCTCCTTGGGCTTTCCCGACCGCTTGCGCCGGTGCAGATTCTCCTTGTGAACCTCGTCACCGACGGACTCCCCGCCCTGGCCCTGGGGGTTGAGGTCCCCGAGCCCGACCTCATGACCCGTCCGCCTCGCCATCCCAAAGAAGGCATTCTGACCCCCCTGTACCTGCGGACTGTTCTCTTCGGAGCGGCCTTTATCACTCTGGCGGTGGTGGTCGCTTTTGTCCTGGGTTTGCGTCTTTGGGGGCTTCATACTGCAAGGACCATCGCCTTTGTCACGCTTTCTCTTGGGGAGCTCTGGAGGGCGTACAGCTTTCGCTCGGAGCGCCTGAACGCCTGGAAGGTGGATCCAAGGACCAATCTTTTCCTCCTTGAAGCCTGCGGGATTTCCCTCAGTGTGGTGTTGCTCACCGTCTTTGTCCCTTTCCTTCGGGAGATTTTCGACACACATTTTTTGACGTTCTGGCAGTGGATGTTCGCCCTGGGCTTTTCTCTTTTGTCCTTCCTGGCCTTTGAGATTCGAAAAATCTTCGTGAGGGGGGATAGAACGTGGAACTGAAGCTTGTGGCCCTTGAAAACCCTAAAGGGTACAACGTCATTCTCGGACAGGCGCACTTCATCAAGACCGTGGAAGACCTCCACGAGGCCCTTGCGACCTCTTCCCCGCACCTCAAGTTCGGTATTGCCTTCTGCGAGTCTTCTGGACCCTGTCTTGTGCGGTACAGTGGGAATGATGAGGAGCTTGTGGAGCTGGCGAAGAAAAACGCTCTTTTGCTTTCGGCAGGGCATGTGTTTGTGATTTTCCTCAAAGAGGGGTATCCTATTAATGTGCTCAATGCCGTGAAAATGGTCCCCGAGGTGTGTCGCATTTTCTGCGCCAGTGCCAATCCCATTCAGGTCATCCTTGTGGAAACAGAGCAGGGGAGGGGAGTCCTCGGGGTGGTGGACGGACTGAAGACCAAGGGAGTGGAGACCGAAGGGGACATTGCAGCGCGGAAGGTCCTCCTCAGGAAATTCGGGTACAAGCTGTGACGTGAGGTGAGCATGAAGCGAAGTGGTTTCGCTGACCTGCCACTCCATGGGGGGCAGTGCCCTCCATGGCTCTTCGAGCGAATGAAAAGGCTTGGCGGGTGCATTATTGAGGCTATCGTTGCGCTCTTTGGACCTGAGGAATTCCTCCGTCGCATTGCCGACCCGGTGTTCTTCCAGTCCCTGGGGTGCCTCCTTGGGTTTGACTGGCACTCAAGCGGCCTCACCACGACCCTCTGCGGAGCACTGAAGGAGGCCGTCCGGGGAAAGGAGAAAGACCTGGGGCTTTACATCTGCGGGGGGAAGGGAGGAACTTCGAGGAAAACTCCTGAGGAAATCCTGCACCATGCCGAAAAGGATGCACTTTCTTTTGGGGAAGAGTTCGTCGCCTACAGCAGGCTCAGCGCTAAAATCGATAACACCGCCCTGCAGGATGGGTATACCCTCTACCACCACGTGTTTTTCTTCACCTCCTCAGGAAAGTGGTCCGTGGTCCAGCAGGGGATGAATCCCGACACCCGCTTTGCCCGGAGGTACCACTGGCTGGGAGAACGCGTGGAGGATTTCACCTGCGAACCCCATGCGGGAATCTGTGGCGTTCGGGAGGCGGAGGTCCTGAACCTCGTAGCCCGGGAGAGCAAGCCCTGTCAGGAGGGTATCGTGGCGATGCTTGGGGAAGGCTTTTCTGTCCTCCGGAAAACTGTCTCTGATGCGCTCCGGCATCTTGTCCTTCCCCGCCGCCATCACATCCGGGAGGAAGACTTTGACCTTTCCCGGATGGAGAAGACCCTGGCACTCCTTTGCGAGCAGAAGCCGGGGAGTTTCCTCGAGGTTCTGGCCTCCCGGGGTGTTGGACCCAAGACCCTGAGGGCACTGGCGCTCACCGCAGAGGTGGTTCTCGGGACACCTCCAAGCTACACCGACCCGGTGAGCTTTTCCTTTGCCCATGGAGGTAAAGACGGTACCCCCTTTCCTGTGGACCGCAAGGTCTACGATACGACCATTGACTTCTTCTCCCAGATTGTGGGACGGATGCAGGTCAGTGTCTCGGAGAAGAAACGGATGTATGAGCAGCTGAAGCTCCTTGGAGGAGAGGAGGGAAGGCGATGGATGCTCTGGAAGCATTGAGGACTCGCCGTTCTATCCGGCGCTTCGCTCCGCAGGCGGTGGAGCGGGAGAAAATCGAAACCATTATCGACTGTGCCCGGCTTGCTCCTTCGGCGAACAATCTCCAACCCTGGGAGTTCGTGGTGGTGACGGACCAGAAAAAGCGCGAGGAAGTTGCCAGACTCACCGATTACGGGAAGTTCATCCGTGAGGCTCCGGTTCTCGTTGCGGTATTCTGCAAGGAGACCAAGTACTACCTTGAGGATGGGTGTGCGGCGACGGAGAACATTCTTCTCGCTTCCTGGGCCCTTGGCCTTGGGTCCTGCTGGGTGGCGGGGGACAAAAAGCCTTATGCGGAGGAAGTGCGCCGCCTTCTGGGGGTTCCGGAAGGGTACCGCCTGGTGAGCCTTATTGCCATAGGGTATCCGGCTGAGGTGCCAAAGGGCCATATATTCAAGCGGGAGCTGCGAGAGGTTCTCCACTGGGAGGAGTTCTGAGGAGGTGGGGCGGGTGCGGGTAGGAGTGCTTTCCGACAGTCACGACCATCTGACCGAACTCCGGAGGGCTCTGAAGGTCCTGCAGGAGGAAGGGGCTGAGCTCATCATTCATGCTGGAGACTACGTGGCACCATTCTCAGTGGCGGTCCTTGCGGAACTCACCATCCCCTGGTTTGGGGTGCTGGGCAACAACGACGGGGAGATCCTGGGGATTTTCCAGAAGTCCGAAGGGCGGATCAAAGCCCCCTTCCTGGAACTCGAAGAGCGGGGTTTTCGGATTTTCGTTTCCCATTTCTACCAGCCGGCAAAGCTCGCCTTTGCAAGCGGTCACTACGACCTCGTGGTGTACGGCCACACCCACGAGGCAATCATCAAAGAGGAGGGAAAAACAATCCTTGTGAATCCTGGAGAGGTGTGTGGTCTTTTGAGTGGAAGACCAACGGTTGCCCTCTGTGACCTTGAGAAGAGGGTGGCGAAACTCCTCGATATTTGATTTAATAGTGGCAAATCTCTGGGAGGTTGGGTATGCAGATTCTGCGAGAGCACTTTGTGCGGCAGCTCACCGAGCTCCAGGAAGACCTGGTGAGCATGACCCATGCGGCAGAGAAGATGCTCCAGATGGCGGTGGAGTCCCTGAAGGAGCGGGATGTTGAGAAGGCAAGAGAGGTCATCGCCCTCGATGACGTTGTGGACGATTACAACTTCAAAATCGAGGAGAAGTGTCTCCGCATGATTGCCCTGCAGCAGCCGGTGGCGAAAGACCTGCGGGTGATTGCTGCTATTTTGAAAATCATTACCGATGTGGAGCGTATCGGGGACTACTCCATCGACATCGCCAAGTTCAGCATCCGCCTTGCGGAGAACCCCGTCTTTCGGCCCTTCGTCGAGGTCCCCAAAATGGCGGAAATCGTCGTCCATATGCTCGAGGAAACCATCACCGCCTTTCTCCGCCGGGACCTGGGCATCGTCCAGAAAGTGGTCGATGCCGATGCTCAGGTGGATGCCCTGTACCGGGCCATTCATGAGGATGTGGTGCAGAGTATTGAAGCTGACCCTAAGGTGGCCCGCCAGGCCATCTGGATTCTCATGATTGCCCGGTACCTCGAGCGCATCGGCGACCATATCACGAACATTACCGAGCGCATCTACTACATGGAGACCGGAGAGATGCTCGAACTCCACCAGTGAGGAGGGAGGAGGATGGAGGAGCGGACTGTATGGTATTTTGAAGCTCCGGGTCCTCAGAATACGGAGAAAGCCCTGGAGTGTGCAGTGAAGAGGGCAAAGGAGGGCGGCATCGCCTACCTTGTGGTGGCTTCGAGTTCTGGAGAGACTGCCCTTCGTCTTGGGGAGAAGGCGCGCCAGGAAGGGTACCAGGGGAAAATCGTGGTGTGCACGTACCATGCCGGGTTTTCCGGAGGGGACGAGATTTCTCTCTCTCCTGAGCGGCGGGCTCTCCTTGAGTCCATGGGGATGACCGTGGTGCAGGGGTCTCATGCGCTGAGTGGTATTTCCCGGTCGTTCCGCCAGCGTTTTGGGGGTTTGAGTATTCCTGAGGTCATCGCCGAGAGTTTCCGGCGGATTTCAGAGGGGTTCAAGGTGGCGGTTGAGGTGGCCATCATGGCTGCCGACGCGGGGGCAATTCCCACAACCCAGGATGTCATCGCCCTGGGAGGGAGCGGGAAGGGGGCGGATACGGCAATTCTCCTTCGTCCCTGCCACCAGAATTCGTTTTTTGACCTCAAAATTCGGGAGATTCTTTGCATGCCCCGATCATAGAGGAAGGAGGAGCACAAAATGGGAGTTCTCACGTTTCGTGCCTCGGGTGAGTGGGCTGGAGGTCTGCGGGTTGACGCGAAGGTGCGGCATTTCTCTCTGAGCTTTGACGAGCCACCCTCTCTCGGCGGGAAGGATTCCGCCCCCAATCCTGTGGAGGGGCTTCTTGCGTCGCTTGTGGGGTGTCTCGGAATCGTGACGGTTGTTGTCGCCCGGGAGAAGAACCTGCCTGTGGAGGGTGTTTCCATTGAGGTCGAAGGAGATCTCGATCCCCGGGGCTTTATGGGACAGTACGATGTTGTCCGCCCCGGGTTTCTGGCTGTCCGCTTCGTGGTGAAGGTGCGGGGGAAGCTCTCCTCCGATGACCTTGCGGCGCTCCTTAAGGAAGTGGAAAAGCGGTGCCCCGTTTCTGATGTGTTGAGTAACGGTACTCGGGTTGAGGGAAAAATCGAAAGCGCCTGAAGAAGGGGACGCGGTATGCGCGCCGCAGTTCTTGAGGATTACGACCGCCTCGTCATCCGGGAGGTTCCCGACCCTTCCCCAAAAGAGGGGGAAGTGCTGGTGCGTGTTCGGGCGTGTTCTGTTTGTGGCTCGGACATCCGTATTTTCCACTTCGGGAACCCCCGGGTGAAGTTCCCCCAGATTATCGGGCATGAAATCGCCGGGGATGTCGTGGCTGTTGGCCCCGGGGTGACCAAATTCCAGGTGGGGGACCGGGTGGCCATCGGTGCTGATGTTCCCTGTGGAGCCTGCTACTGGTGCCAGAACGGGATGGGCACAAACTGTGCCATCAACTACGCCATCGGGTACCAGTTCCCCGGAGGGTTTGCCGAATACATCCTCCTCAACGCCCTGACCGTCACCCAGGGGGCAGTGCATCGGATTCCTGAGAACCTCTCGTACGACGAGGCTTCTCTCGCCGAACCCCTGGCCTGTGCCATCAACGGCCTTGAGATGAGCCAGCTTGGTGTAGGGGATACACTCCTTATTATCGGTGCCGGTCCCATCGGGTGCATGATGATTGAGATGGGCCGCTTTATGGGGGCAACAAATATCATCGTTATCCAGCGTTCTTTGAGGCGCCTGGAGATGGCGAAGAAATTCGGTGCCGACCACTATTTCCTTGCCGACGACCCGGACCTTGAGGCAAAGGTTTTCGAGGCGACTGGGGGAGAAGGAGCGGATGTGGTGATGGTCACCTGCGCCTCTCCCGATGCCCAGGAGATGGCATTGCGCCTTGCCCGTCACCGGGCGCGAATCAATTTCTTCGGTGGATTGCCAAAGGATGCCCGGAACATCTCTATCCCGAGTAACCTCATCCACTACCGGGAGTGCATGGTCCTTGGGACCCATGGGAGCCTTCCTCGCCATCACAGGAAAGCCCTGCAGGTGATGGCAAAAGGCATGGTGCATCCTTCCTGGTACATCACCCACCGCTTTCCCCTTGAGGCCATCCACGAGGCCTTCCGGGTGGCCGAATCCCATGAAGGGCTCAAGGTTGTGGTCAACCCATGACCCAGGTTATGAAGGCGCTGGTTCTTGAGGGTAGGGGTCGCCTGCGCCTTGCCGAAGTCCCGATTCCTGAGCCGAGACCCGGAGAGGCCCTTGTCCGGGTTCGGGCCTGTGGCATCTGTGGCTCGGATCTCCCCCGGATTTTCGGGGACATTGCCTACTTCTACCCCCTCATTCCAGGACACGAATTTTCAGGAGAGGTCGTGGCTGTGGGAGGGAGAGAAGATGAACGGTGGGTAGGAGAACGGGTAGTGGTGTACCCCCTCCTTCCCTGTCGGAAGTGCCCCTACTGTGAAATGGGGTGGTATGAGCTCTGTGAGGACTACGGGTACCTTGGCTCTCGCCAGAACGGTGCATTTGCCGAGTACGTCGTGGCGCCTGTGGCGAATCTCCTCCCCCTTCCGGGGAACCTTTCCTTTGAGGAAGGTGCTCTCACCGAGCCTGCGGCGGTGGCGTTCCATGCCGTCCGGCGTGTGGGTGAGGTTATGGGGAAAAGCGCGGCCGTATTCGGTCTTGGACCGGTGGGGCTGCTCCTTGGGATGTGGCTGAAGCTTGCGGGGATTCGGCGACTCATCGGGTACGATGTGGACGAGCACAAATTCGCCTTAGCAAGGAATCTGGGTTTTGACGTGACGCTTTTCCCCTCCTTTTTCCCCGCAGATCCTGAAGGCATCGACCTTGTGGTTGAGGCTTCAGGTAACGCCAGAGCTCTGGTGGATGCCCTGAAGCTTGTGCGCAAGAAGGGGAAGGTGTTGCTTTTGGGGAACCAGGAGCAAGAGCTCACCCTCCAGCCGACGGATTTCGGGCACATCCTCCGAAAGGAACTCACGGTTTTTGGGAGCTGGAACTCGAGTTTCACCTTCCTTGATTCTGACTGGAAGAAGGTTCTTGACCTTGCTGCCGGGGGGCGGGTATCCTTTGCCCCGCTGATTTCACACCGCATCCGTCTTGAGGAAGCGCCGGCTTTTCTTTCAGGAATGCGGGAGCGACGGCTGTCGTATGTGAAGGTGGTGCTTGTCCCGTGAAGACGAAGATCTCGGCGTCTCTGGACTGTGCGAACTACCTCGCCCTCCTTGAGGATGTCCGGAAGCTCGAGCGAGCCGGAATTGAGATGCTCCACATCGACATCATGGATGGAGTGTTCGTGCCCAATTTTGCCATTGGGACCAACCTCCTGAAGAAGCTCCGTCCCCAGACCTCGCTCTTTTTTGATGTCCACCTTATGGTGGTGAACCCCGAGGCGCACTTCTCGCTCTTTGCCCAGCTTGGAGCCGACAGTATCACCTTTCATGCCGAGGGGAACCCGCGGCTGCACCACCTGGTTGACGCGGTGAAAAAGCTTGGCAAGAAAGTAGGCATTGCCCTGAACCCCTCCACAAGCCCGGAGTTTTTGCGCTATCTCCTCCCCTACCTCGATCTTGTCCTCTGCATGACCGTGGATCCGGGTTTTGTGGGACAGAAGTTTGTCCCCGAAGTCGTGGCCAAAGTGGAGGTCATCCGAAAGATGAGCCTTGAACTCGGCGTTGCCGTTGATATTGCCGTCGATGGGGGGATCAGTGAGGAAACCGTGCCCCAGCTCAAGAGAGCCGGGGCCAATGTGTTTGTGGCCGGGACTTCGAGCATCTTCTCAGGGAGAGAAGACCTCGAAGTAGCGGCGCGACGCTTCAGGGAGTTCTGTGAACGTCTCTGAGCCCTAATGTTCACTGAAAGCGGCAAACGCCGGTATCCGGAAGAGGCTGAGGATGAGTACAGTAAAGGCAATGGTGTTGAGTGGCACACTCACAAGACGAGGAATAAGGAGAATCTTCCAGGGCATGTCGAAGAGAGTATGGAGGAAATAAGGGGTGAGGAAGAGCCCTACACCCACCTGGGGAATGGCTACAGCGCAGAAAACCCGAAGAGCCTTCGAGCGGAAGGGAAGAAGCGACACAACTCCTGGAATCACTCCGTAGAGGCTTGAAGTCAGGGTGAAGTGGGGGAAATACGGCCCCATGGGGCTGAGGACAAAACCGATGATGTCTGCAAGGGCCCCTGTGAGAGCACCGGAAATGGGTCCAAGGAGAATGCCGCTGAGGATAATGGGAAGAGTCCCGAAACCAATCCGTACGCCTTCAATGCCGCCGATAGCGATGCGGAGGCTGGCGAATCGGGTGAGCACCACACTCATGGCGATGAAGATACCCGTGAAGGCAAGGTGGCGAACTTTCTCGCGCATTGGACAACCTCCCCTGGCGCCGGTTTTCCGGTATTGTACCGTACCCTGAGGGGGCCTGCAAGTGATGTCGTCCCCTGTTGCCCTGGTGTTCTGTCCAGGTTACGATGAGGAGGAGGTGGAGAAAGCCGTTCGCCAGGGTTTTGCCCTTTTTGGGGGACCGGGGGCGCTGTGCCCCGGGGCAAAGAGCGTGCTCCTCAAACCCAATCTCCTTGTAGGTGAGGCTCCGGAGCGAGCTGTGACTACTCACCCTGCGGTGTTCCGGGCGGTGGCGAAGGTGTTCCTGGAAGCGGGATACCGGGTGGGATTCGGGGATTCCCCTGCCTTCGGGTCGCCTGAGAGTGTGGCGAAAAAGGCTGGTATCCTCGAGGTGGCCCGGACTCTGGGTGTGGATTTCGCGGATTTTACCCATGGGGTGGAGGTGGATTTTCCGGAAGGCGTGCAGCACAGGAAATTCACCATCGCCAGGGGGGTCAGGGAGTACGACGTCCTTGTGAGCCTTCCAAAGTGGAAAACCCATGGACTTACCAGGGTCACAGGAGCGGTGAAGAACCAGCTTGGGTGCGTTCCAGGGGTGCGGAAAGGGGAGTACCACTTTCGTATTCCTGATGCCACACTGTTTTCCCGGATGCTCGTGGATCTCAACCGTCTCCTCCGTCCGGCATTCTTCGTCATGGACGCAGTGGTAGCGATGGAGGGTAACGGCCCCCGAAACGGAAAACCCCGTTTCATGGGGCTTCTGGCCTTTTCCCGGGATCCCGTGGCCCTTGACGCCACCCTGGCACGGTTGATTCACCTTGATCCTGCTCTTGTCCCCACCTGCTCTGAGGGTGAGCGCCTTGGCCTGGGGACGTGGCGAAAAGAGGCCATCGTACTCTGGGGAGACGATCCCAGGCGCTTTGAGCAAAGAGATTTTGAGGTCCTGCGGATACCCCGGGTGTCTCCTTCGAGGAAACTCTTTCTCCCCCTTGTGCGCCGTTTCCTCCTTCCCTACCCAGTCATCCGGCGGGAGCTCTGCAAAGGTTGTGGGGTGTGCACTGAGGTTTGTCCTGCGCATCCTAAGGCCCTGTGCTGGAACGAGAGACTTCGTCTCCCTTCTATAGACTCCACCCGGTGCATTCGCTGTTTCGTGTGCCAGGAGGTGTGTCCCCATGGGGCGATTCTGGTTGGTGTTCCCCTTGTGCGGAGGATGCTGGGAAGATGGCATGATTCTTTATGTTCTTCTGCGGGAGGGTGAGACGTATGGAAGAGCGCATAGAAATGGATGTGGCACTGAGCCAGGGTCTGCGTCGTTTACCGGTGTACCTGCTCCTTGACACCTCAGGGAGCATGGCGGGAGCACCCATTCAGGCCCTCCAGGAGGGGGTGGCGCTGTTCAAGCGAGAAGTGGAGAACGACACTTTCGCCCGGGAGACGGTCTGGGTTTCAGTGATCACCTTTGGAAAAGAGGTGGAGAACCTCACCCGGGGGCTTGTGCCCATTGACCAGCTGACCCTTCCTCCCCTTGAGGCGGGAGGATACACTCCCCTTGGACAGGCACTTCAGCTGCTCATCGAATCCCTCGACCGGGATGTGAAAAAAGCTGTTCCGGGAGGAGAAAAAGGTGACTGGAAGCCCCTCGTCTTCATCCTCACCGACGGGAAACCCACCGACGACTGGCGAACCCCACGAGAAGAACTGCTCAAGCGGAGAGAACGCAAGGTGCTCAACGTGATTACCGTAGGTTGTGGTCCGGACATCGATGAGGCCACGCTTCGGGAAATCGCCATTGGGCCAAGCTTCAAGATGGACTCCGACGCTGCGTCGTTTTCCGCCTTTTTCCGCTGGGTCTCTCAAACTGTGCGCACCGTGAGCAAGACCCTTTCGCGGCCTCAGGGCCAAGGTGAGGGCTCACCTATGTCCATACCCATGCCTCCAGACGTTCTGCAGTACATCCCATAGGGAGGTGTGAACATCCCTCAAGGATTCATCGCTGGCGACCGGGTGCTTTCGTCCTTCAACACTCATCCGGAGTGGATTGCCGTTTTTGGAACCCTTGGACGGTATAGCTTCGTTGGTGGCAGCGCCGTGGGAAGGTTGCATTCCCGGGAACGCAGGGGTCGGGAAGACAGCCTCCTCGTTCGGTCGAAGGGTGACTGGCTCTGCGTTGCCGTGGCTGATGGGGTCGGGAATGCCCCAAAGGGGGTGTGGGGGTCGGCGCTGGCGGTGAGTGCTTTCACCGACCGGGTGCTCTTCCACCTCCCCTATAGTTGTACGAGAAAGGCCCGTCGTGTTTCCGGGACAAAGGGAACCTTCGAGGAAGACGCCGCTTCCTTTTCCCTGGCGGGATGGCACGAGGTGGGAGTACTCAGCTTTTTCCAGGAAGGGGAGGCGGAAAAAGGGGAAATCCCTCCTTGGGAAACCGTTCAGGAATACCTTTTTGAAGCCGGTGAGTACACGCACCGGGTGCTCCAGGACTTAGCCCAGCGGGAGGGAAGGGACCCACAGGATTTCGCCACAACGTTGCTTTGTTGCCTTTTCCATGTGGCCGAGGAAAAGGGGGTGTTCTTCCACATTGGAGATGGAGCGCTCCTTGGTGTTCGAAAAGACGGAAAGAGTGTGCTCATGAGCGTTCAGGAGGGACGTGATACGGGTGAGGTGGAGGTGCTAACCCAGCCTGACTGGCGGGACTTCTGCCGTGCCGGAACCTTTGATTTCCGAAAGGACCATCTTTCGGCCTTCATGCTCATGACTGACGGTCTTGCTGATGATTGTCTCTACGGGCCTCCGGAGGATATCACTGACCGTTTTGCCCTGGACATTCTTCGGGAGATTCGCGCGACTTCGAGTCGTGAGGTGGCGGCGCGGCGCCTCGTTTTCTGGCTGGGGACGTATACGCTTCCCGGGAGTTTTGACGATCGAACGCTTGTTGTGGTGTACCGATGAGGGTCACAACTGTTTCTCCTTTTCCCTTTGTGCCGAAACGTCTTGAGGTCGAGGGCCCGGTATTCGTGGGCGGTGAAGGAGAAGTGTACTTCAGCCGCTGCGGGAACTTCGTGGTAAAGGTGTACCACGACAGAACCCTCCCTCCCGAAAAGGAGGAGCTCCTCCGGCGGGTCCTCGCTCTGGGCAAGAACCTGGGGGAGGAGGCCAATTTTCTTTGCTGGCCTGTGGCGCTGGTGCGAGAAATTGACGGGTGGCGGAGGATTGGAGTGGTGACGAAACGAATCCCCCGCCCCCCTTTTCGGGAGCTCGTCGATTACATCTTCAGTCCCCGGGAGTTCAAGAGGGCAGTGGAAGAGGGAGCGAACTGGCTCAACTACCTCCAGGTGGCCCACAGTATCGCCCGGACTGTGGCAGCACTCCACGGGAAGGGGTGTGCCCATGCCGATCTCCATTTTGGCAACTTCCTGGTGGATATCCGCAAGGGCCTTGCGGTGCTCATCGACCTTGACGGTCTTGTAGTCCCGGGGTTTCTCCCTCCTCAGGTTGCGGGGATGATGCCCTTCATGGCTCCGGAAGTGGTCATGGGCAGAGAAACCCCAAATCAAAGGACTGACCGGCACAGCCTCGCAGTCCTTGTCTTCCACACACTCCTTTTCCGAAACCCCCTGCAGCCTCTCGTCTGCTACGCTGAGGATCCAGAAGAGGACGAACGGCTCGGGTGGGGGAACATGGCGCTCTTCAGCGAGCATCCCCTGGATTTCCGGAATCGTCCCGAGCGCCTGGGGGTACCGCTTTTCCGCCGGGGTGTGCTCAGTTACCGCATGCTCCCTCCCCACCTTCAGGAGCTCATTGAGCGGAGTTTCCTCGAAGGCCTTCGTTCTCCTGAGCAGCGTCCCCTGGCGCGGGAATGGGAGCGGGCGCTCTTTTTCGCCTTTTTCGAGCTCTGGCGGTGCTTGAAGTGCGCCCAGTACTTCCCGTATCCGTACTGGATGCCCCTTCCCCTTCGCCGCTGCCCCTTCTGTGGGGAGACTGTGCGCCGTCCCCACCCGGTGGTGTGCAGCGTCCTCGAGAGGAAAGGTCAGGGGGTTCTGGTCGCGGCAAAGCGGAAAATTGTCCTCGGACACCGGTTTGCCCTGGTGGCCAAAATGCTCCACGGCCAGAGGGAGGACGAAATCCTCGGGGAAGTCCGGTGGAAGGAGGGCGAAGGGTACGTTTTTTCGGGGATGGGGCACTGGCAGGTGGTTTTCCCCTGTGGGGAGCGCCGGAAAGTCGAGCCGGGAGAATGTGTTCTCCTGAGACAAAATCTCCTTCTGGTCTTTGGGGATTTCGCCCTGAGGGTTGAGGAAGATGGCCTTTGAAGACACCCTTAAGAACGGTCTTACCAGACTTCTTACTGCTTCCCGGGGGGAGGAAAAGCCTTCTCCTGAGGAGGAAGGGGCGCTGTCCTTTCGGGATTTTCGGCCTGTTTTCCCCGAAGAACCGCTTGTTCCCTCAGGTGGTTTTGTGGTGTTCCATCCAGGGGACTACGTGTTGCGGGACCAGGTGGTTCTTACCCCTCCCTTTTTCCTTGTGGGAATGAAGGGGACGGTGCTTTTCCGGGATGGGGAGGTAGTCCGGGTTGAGGGAAGGGGAGAGGGAAGGGTCCGGGGTGTGGCCTTTTCACTCCGGGGCCGGCACAAGGGCAACGTGGCGGTGGTCCTGCAGGGCCGGGTGGTGTTCGAGGAGTGCCTTTTCCGGGGAGGTGTGCGGGAAAAACTGAGCTGGATGGGGAATGGTGTCGTGGTGGCGAAGGGGGCCTCGTGCATCTTTCGCCGCTGTGTTTTTCTGAGGAACGAGGCGGCAGGAATTCTCGTTGAGAGCGGGTCCCGGATAACAGTCGAGGATTCGCTCTTTCTTGAGAACGGAGGAGAGGGGATTCTTCTTCGGCGTGGTGCCGTTGCGGTGGTCCGGAACTCCCGCTTTATCAGGAATGCCTGGGGGGTTACCTGCGGGTCGCTCCTCCTTTTTGAGGGGAACGAGGTGCTGGAACACACGGTTGGTGGGATGTGTTTCCTGAGGGAAGCAGAGGGCATTTTTGCGGGGAACCGGATTGNCGAAAACCCTCTGGGGGTGATGCAAAGCAGGAATAGCCGCGTTATCTGGGGGACGAATCTCCTCGAGGGGAACCGGGTTGCCCTCCTCGAGGAATGACGGTCTGTGAGTCCCCAAGGAGGTACCGGAAGAAGACGGCAAGAAGGATCACTCCTCCTCCAAGCAGGGCGAAACGTCCTGGAGACTCTCCAAAGGCAAGGAAGACCCAGAGGGGGTTGAGGACTGGCTCAATCATTGGAATCAGGCTGGCCTCAAGAGCCTTAACCTTCCGTATGGCCTGGGCATAGAGGAGGTAGGAAAGCCCAATCTGCACCGTTCCAAGGAGCACAAGTCCTGTGAGGCTCCACCCACCGGGGAAGGGGCCGAAGCAGAAGGGGAGGCCTGCCAGGGCGGCGAAGAGATTGCCCACAAACACCGACTGCAAGGGTTCAGCGTCTTTTTGCATTCGCAGGGTGACGATGAGGAAGGCAAAGGCAATGCCGCTGCCAATGGCCACGAAGTTTCCAAGCATGTTCCCCAGGCTCAATTGGTCAAGGAAGAAGAGCACCATTCCTCCAACCACGAGGACCACGGAGATCCAGTCGAAACGGGAGGGAACCTCGCCAAGGAACCACTGGCTGAGGAGGGCAACATACACAGGAGCGCCATACTGGAGGAGGATGGCGTTGGCAGCGGTGGTGAGTTTGTTGGCAAGCACAAAGAGCACCACCGTTGCGGCGTAGGCAAGGCCTCCGAGAACCTCAAGGCGGGTAAAGCGGAGGCGGGGGCGGAAAAAGCAGAGGAGAAATCCGCAGGCAATGGCGCTCCGGGCTCCGGCAA
The DNA here is from genome assembly GCA_000347575.1 of Candidatus Caldatribacterium saccharofermentans OP9-77CS. GTDB lineage: Bacteria > Atribacterota > Atribacteria > Atribacterales > Caldatribacteriaceae > Caldatribacterium > Caldatribacterium saccharofermentans. The sequence continues at coordinate 25,586 of APCU01000007.1, forward strand.
TCGCCACAGGATTCCAGCTGACGAGCTTGATGAGCAGGCCGCCAAGACTCCAGAATAGAGCAGCAGCAAGGAGATAAACAATGGCCCGTTTCCGCGACATGGTCAGGTTGCCGGGATTTTCCGGTTATTGATGGACTTCTCGCTGCTTCTTCTCTATGTACATGCTGGAGAGCACCGAGAAGAGTATCACGAGCCCAAAGACCACATAGGTCCAGAAGTACGGGATGCGCATCACCACAAGCCCATTCTCGATTACCGAGATGGTGAGAGCACCGATGAAAATCCCCACCATGCTCCCCACACCACCCCGAAGCGACGTACCTCCAACAACGCTGGCTGCCACGGCTTTCAGTTCCCAGCCTTCTCCTGCCCGGGAGGTGAAACAGGCAGTGCGGGCAATCTGGGCACAGGCCACAAACCCGCAGAGTATCCCCACAATCATGAAGCAGATGGTCTTCACAAGGTCCGTATTGATTCCCATGGCCCGGGCGGCATCCCGGTTATCTCCGGTGGCGTAAATCCAGTTCCCGAAGCGGTGGTAGTGGAGGAGGATGCCAAGGAAGACAGCAAAGACAACGAACCAGAAGGCCTGGGCCGGGAAGAACCCCCCGAGTCTTCCCGTGAAGAANGGGAGGAAGTACCGGGAAGGAACCGTGGAAACGTCGCAGCCCCTTTGTTCTCCACCCGAGAAAAGTAGGGCCAGTCCTCGCCACATCATCATGGTCCCCAGGGTGGTGACGAAAGAGGGTATCTGGGCGCGGACGGTGATGAGGCCATTGATTATCCCCAGGGCGGCACCTACAAGGATGGTGGTGAGGGCAATGAAGACAAGAGGAACCTGAGCTTCAAAGAGCCGCAAAAACACGAAAGAGCAGAAGACGAGGATAGACCCGATGGAGAGGTCAAACTCCCCGCAGACCATAAGTAGCCCCACTCCCAGGGCAACGATGCTGAATTCTGATCCCAGGGAGAGGAGGACTCTGAGGTTGTCAGGGTCCACGAAACGGTGCTCGGGAGAGAGGATGGCAAACCCAAGGACCAGCACCACAAGCACAATGAAAACACTTGAAGAACGAGAAAGCAACAGTTTCCGTCCAAGGCTCATTCTTCTTTCGTTCATACTTTCCTGACCCCTTTCCCGTGGTTATTCGGCAAAGGCGCTTTTGATGACCAGCTGAGAGAGCTCCTCGGGAGAGGTATCCTTCTTCTTCACGTCGGCCATTTTCTTGCCCCGGGCCATGACCACAAAGCGCTCGGCAATGTCGTAGGCGTGGTAGAGGTTGTGGGTAATGAAGATGACCGAAATCCCCTCACGCTGCAGCTGGCGGACAAACTCAAGAACCTCTTCAACCTCTTTCACGGAGAGCGCCACCGTGGGTTCGTCCAGAATCACGAGTTTAGCCTTGAAGTGGAGGGCCCGGGCAATGGCCACACCCTGTCTCTCACCCCCAGAGAGTGTGACCACGGGAAGGTCTGGGGAACGAAGTCGGAGACCGAGATTTGCCAGGGCCTTCATGCTCTCCTCGTTCATGACCTTCCGATCGATGATGCCCCAGCGCCTCACTGGCTCTCGACCCATGAAGATGTTCCGGGCAATGCTCAGGTTTGGTGCCAGGGCCTGTTCCTGGTAGACCGTTTCGATGCCGAGTTTTCGAGCATCCCGGGGTGAAGAAATCCGTACTTTCTGGCCTTCAAAGTAAATCTCTCCCTGGTCGGCCTGGTGGTACCCGGAGAGGATTTTGATGAGCGTGGACTTCCCTGCACCGTTGTCCCCGATGAGTCCCACTGTTTCTCCCCGGTAGACCTCAAAATCCACTCCCCGAAGGGCGTACACCCGGCCGAACCACTTGTGGATGTTCACCATCCGCACCAGGAGGTCACCGTTCTGTCTCTCCATATCCGTCTCTCCCCTGTTATCGTGTTTTCCGTTCCACGTAACTGTTGAGCACCACAAAGAGGATGGTAGCAATACCGATGAAGGCACTGATGCCGAACACCGGGACACGCAGGAGGATAAGGCCGTTGTCGAGAATAGGGATGGTAAGGGCTCCAAGGACAATCCCTGGCATGCTCCCCACGCCACCCCGGAGTGATGTGCCCCCCACGACACAGGCGGCGATGGCCCGGAGTTCGAAACCGATACCCTGAGTGGCGGCAAAAGAACCAATACGTACGGCCTGCATGCAGGCAGAAAACCCGCAGAGTATCCCCACAATCATGAANCAGATGGTCTTCACAAGGTCCGTATTGATTCCCATGGCCCGGGCGGCATCCCGGTTATCTCCGGTGGCGTAAATCCAGTTCCCGAAGCGGTGGTAGTGGAGGAGGATGCCGAGAATGAGGGCAAAGAGCGTGAACCACAGTGCCTGGACCGGGATGAAAGACCCCACCGTTCCGGCAAAGGCGCGTTCGAAAGGAGACCCGGAAGGGACAAGATTGCGGATGCCTGCAGGCATCATTTTGGACCAGATATAGAGCACCCCTCGCCAGAACATCATGGTCCCGAGGGTGGTGATAAAGGAGGGCATCTTTGTTTTCACCGTGATGAGGCCGTTGAGGAGTCCGAGGAGTGCTCCCACTCCTAGGGCAACCCAGAAAGCCCAGAAGGGCACGATTCCACGGTAAAGCAGGCGAACAAAGACATAAGAACAGAAGGGAAGAACTGAGCTCACGGAAAGGTCAAACTCTCCACAAATCATGAGCACCCCAACGCCCAGGGCGACGACGCCAAGATCAGGGAAGAGTTTTCCCAGGGCGGCAAGGTTCCTCCGATCAACGAAGAGGTAGTTGGGGGTCAGGAGGGAGAAGAACATCACAAGGCCAATGAAGACGAGGAAAGTATTGGCTGCCCGGTACCGCAGGAAGTTTCGAACCCACTCCATCTTCCTTCATCCTCCTGCAAAAAGCCCCCGGTTGCCCGGGGGCTCTGGGTTTTAGCGGATGTGTTCTGGAGAGAGCTTCTCGATGAGCGCAATCTTCTCCGGGGAGTCCACAAGGTACCCGCCGGTGTCGATGTTGGGGGTGAAGCCGTATTTGTTATAGAGGTAGAGGACGTACACGGCGAAGTACCCCTGGAGGTACTGCTGCTGGTCAATGGTGGCGGTGACGTACCCTTCCTTAATCCCTGCAAGGGTATCAGGAGTGGTGTCGAAGCCACCGGCAATGATTTCTCCAGGCTGCTTCCCTGCTGCCTTTAAAGAAGCGGTGAGGCGGTCCGTACAGATACCGCCAAGACCAATGAGGAAGGTCGTCTCGGGGTGGGCAAGGAGGTAGGCCGTCTCCCGGGCTTCCACAGTGGTCATCTCAAGACCACCGGCATCGATGATTTCGTAGGAGGTGATACCGTACTCTTTCATAGCCTCGAGGATACCACTGGCACGGATTTTGGCGTAATTTGCTCCGGGAACCTCAGCGGCCATAGCCACATGGGCTTTGGAGAGGTCAATGCCCCTGGCCTTCGCCTCGTCAAAGAGCCGACGGGCCAGCCGGTAGGCTGCGGCTTTCTCGCTCTGGCCAATGTAGCAGAGGCGAGGATTGCCCACGGCACCCTCGGAATCATCGTTGTTCATGCCGATGACCGGAATGCCCTGCTCAAGAGCCCTTCGCACCGGCTCATCCCAGGCGGTATCGTCGTTGATGACGAGGGCAATGCCGTTCGGTTTCATGGCCACTGCTTCCTCGAAGCGCTTGAGCTGCAGCGTCAGGTCGCCACCACAGAGGTCAATATCCACCTTGCAGCCGAGTTCCTTTGCGGCATCCATGGCGCCTTTCTGTACCACGGCCCAGAAGGGATCATCGCCTCCATGGGTGACGAGACGGAAGTACATACCTTCTGCCGGCTTTTTCTCCTGGGCAAAAGCCAGCGTACCCACAAGGACCACAGAGACAAGAAGCACCATAAAGAGATTCCGTCGCATGCTCATCCCTCCCATCGAAGGTTTTTTGCATGTACCTCACAAGGCTTGCACATGAAGAGCCTTCCTTCCTCTCTCACCCCCTTTGGCTTCCGTAACGGATTGCCTCCTCATACATGGCTACGATGTTCTCTTGGGGGACATCGGGCTGGATATTGTGCACCGCACAGAGCACATACCCTCCTCCAGGAGCAAGCTCGTCAATGCGCCTTCGTACCTCTTCACGAACCGCATCGGGGGTTCCGTGAGGAAGGACCCGTTGTGTATCGATGCCACCCCAGAAGGACAGAACATCCCCGAAGTGCTTCTTAAGCCACCCCGGGTCCATTCCCGAAGCGCTCACCTGGACCGGGTTGAGGATATCGACGCCAATCTCTACGAGGTCCTCGAGGAAAGGTGTGACAGCACCGCAGGAGTGGTAGAAGAGGAAAGCCCGGGTGTGTTTTTTGATGGCTTCATAGAGTCTTCTTTGTCTTGGTTTTACGTACTTCCGGTACATCTCGAGAGACAGTAAAGGTCCACGCTGCGTGGCAAGGTCGTCCCCCACAAGAACGACATCCACGAGATCCCCCACTTCTCTGAGAAGGAGCTCGAACTGCTGCAGTTCAAAGTCGAGCACTATGTCCATAATGGCACAGGCAAGGCCAGGTTGCAGAGCGAGGTCGGTCATGAACTGAGCAAAGCCCCGGAGGTACCAGGAGAACTCAAAGCACGACCCGATACAGTTGACGATAACCGCTTTGCCCTCCTTTTTTCGAGCTGCAACCTGAGCCCGGAGGCCTTCCGGAAGACAAGGTGAGGGAGGTTTATAGTGCTTCAGTTCTTCCGAAGAGGTGATGTGGGCGAGGGGATGGGCGACCATGTCGAAATAGTATCCGGTGAAGCGGCGCTGGATCCCCCAGCAATCCTCCCAAAGCGATCCTTCCTGGTCCGCGAGCCATACCTTCCTGGGAACAGGGTCATACACGTACCTCGTATCTATGGCAAAGTGTTCCAGAATATCCTCGGCAGGCTGGACGAGGTACTGGATGCGGTCAACAAGAATGTCTTCACAAGGGATCCCCAGGAAAGAGCAGAGCGCACGGTGCGCCTTCAGAGTAATTCCGGTAACCACGCCCCCGAGGTCCAGGGGTACTCTATCCGGCTCCCTGTGGTGCAGTGCCGTATTCAAGCGCTCCGCAGAGGTCATTTCCCTCCTCCTTCACAACACATTATATCTGAAAGAAAGTCCTGCGTACAGTGTTTTTCTCGGCTATAATTGGGATAGGGGGTGGCATGCTGCGTGACCGACCAGACAGTGGCTTCGTTATACCGGGTATCATTCCGAAGCGAAGAAATTCAGGTGACCCCGAAGGAACGGGAAATCCTCCGGACTCTGGCCCTCAGGGTCAGGGAGCTTTCGGAGCTCCCGGAGCAGGAGGAGAAACGCAGGCTCTGGTACCGCCACAACGCTCTTGAGCGGACCCGTCCGGTCGTCTTCTGTGACCCTGAAAATGGCTGGAACGAAATCATCCCACCCCAGAGCCTGCAGTGCGAGGGGAGACTTGCCCGTCACTGGGAGATGTGGCTTCGGAAAGAAATCTTCTGGGGAGAGTCCATGGGGGACGATAAGGTCATCGAACCTTATTTCGACGTTCCATACCTCTACGAGGAAACGAGCTGGGGGCTTGAGGAGCGGATTATCAGAACGGAAGAGCGGGGCTCATACCGCTGGGATCCTCCACTCAAGGATTACCGGGACATGGACAAGCTCCGCTTCCCGGAGATTCACATCGATGAGGAGGCAAGCGAGAAACTCCTCAACCTTGCCCAGGAGGTTTTCGGGGACATCCTCATCGTCCGGAGGAAGACCATCTGGTGGTGGACGCTGGGTATGACCTGGACCCTGGTGAACCTGCGGGGGCTGGAACAGGTGATGCTTGATATGTACGACCATCCCCGGGAACTCCACGAGCTCATGGCCTTCCTCCGGGATGGGCACCTGAGAAAGCTCGATTTCTTAGAGCAACACAACCTCCTCTCCCTGAATAACGACGGCACATACGTGGGCTCAGGGGGCTTTGGGTACACCACAGAACTCCCCCAGAGAGACTTCGACGGGGTGCACGTGCGCACCATCGACATGTGGGGGTTTGCCGAGAGCCAGGAGACCTGCTACGTTTCTCCCGAGATGTTCGAAGAATTCATCTTCCCCTACCAGTACGCTATCCTTGAACGCTTTGGCCTCAACTGCTACGGGTGCTGTGAACCGTTGCACCCCCGCTGGTACGTGGTGAAGCGGTTCCCCCGCCTTCGGCGGGTTTCCGTTTCCCCCTGGGCGGACCTCAGGAAAATGGCGGAGTACCTGGGGCGAGAGTACATCTACTCTATGAAGCCGAGTCCCTCCGACCTTGCGGTTCCGCGCATTGACGAAGAGTACATCCGGAAGAAACTCCGTGAAGCCCTGGAAATCACCAAAGATTGCTGTGTGGAAGTCATCATGAAGGACAACCACACAATCGGTGGCAATCCGGAGAACGTCATTGCCTGGTGCCGGATAGCAAAAGAAGAGGCAGAAAGGGTTGCCTCTTCCCGGTGATTCGTCCTCTATAATAGAGGGGATAACTGGAAAAGGGGTGAAGAAGAGATGGAAGCATCGCTGGAACAACTTGCGGTCAACACCATTCGCATGCTGGCTCTGGATGCCATCCAGAGAGCAAAGTCCGGGCATCCAGGTCTTCCGCTTGGGGCTGCACCCATTGGGTATGTCCTCTTCCGAAGGTTTCTCAAGCACAGCCCGAAAAACCCCCGGTGGTTTAACCGGGACCGTTTTATTCTCTCTGCTGGCCATGGGTCGGCCATGCTCTATGCCCTGCTGTACCTCTGCGGGTACGAAAAGATGAGCCTTGAAGAGCTCAAGAATTTCCGTCAGTGGGGAAGCCGTACTCCTGGGCATCCAGAACGGTGTGTGGAGTGCGGCATAGAGACCACTACCGGGCCTCTGGGGCAGGGGTTTGCCACCGGAGTCGGTGTGGCCATTGCCGAGGCGCACCTTGCTGCCCGGTTTAACCGTCCAGGCTTCCCGATCATCGACCACTACACCTATGCGCTGGTGAGCGATGGCGACCTCATGGAGGGTGTGGCCTATGAAGCTGCGTCTTTGGCAGGACATCTGAAGCTTGGAAAACTCATTTACCTCTATGACAACAACCATATCAGCCTCTCGGGGGAGACGCGTATCTGCTTTACTGAAGACGTGAAAGCCCGTTTTCTTGCTCTGGGATGGCAGGTCCTTGAAGTTGAGGACGGGAACGACCTTGCCGCTTTGAGCCGGGCTATTGAAGAGGCCAGAAAAGACACCGAACACCCCTCGCTCATCATGGTGACAACACACATCGGATATGGGAGCCCGAAGCAGGACACCTTTGAGGTCCACGGTGCTCCCCTGAAGCCGGAAGAGGCTGTGGCAACCAAGAAGTTCTTTGGCTGGCCCCTTGAGCCTGAGTTCTACGTCCCTGAAGAGGTCCTCGCTCACATGCGGGAGGTTATCCGTGAAGGAGAAGAGAAGGAACGGGAATGGCAGAAGCTCTTTGAAGCCTATTCCCGGGAATATCCAGAAGAGGCGGAGACCCTCAAGATGATGATGGAGGGGAAGCTCCCACCAGACTGGGACAAGGATTTACCGGTGTTTGAACCGGGTGCTGGGCCGGTAGCTACCCGCTCAGTGGGTGGGAAAGTCCTGAACGTCCTGGCCGACCGGATTCCTGGTCTCATTGGGGGTTCTGCGGATCTTGACCCCTCCACCAGTACCGTTTTGAAAGGCAAAGGGAGTTTCCAGGCACCCGCATCCGTACCCTCCGGGACTCAGGGGCTTGTCGATGGACCCCTCGGGTACGAGGGCCGGAACATCGCCTTTGGTGTGCGGGAACACGCCATGGGGGCCATCCTGAATGGTATAGCCATCCATGGGGGGCTCATTCCCTTTGGGGCAACCTTTTTCGTGTTCTCCGACTACATGCGTCCTGCGGTGCGCATTGCGGCCCTCTCCCACTGCAAGGTCATCTATGTGTGGACTCACGACTCAGTAGGTGTGGGTGAAGACGGCCCCACACACCAGCCGGTGGAGCACCTCATGAGTTTCCGGGTTATGCCGAACATAGTGTGCATTCGCCCTGCTGACGCCAATGAAACTCGGGAGGCCTGGAAGGTGGCCATTGAACGGCAGGGAGGGCCGGTGGCGCTCATCCTCACGCGGCAGAACGTTCCAGTTATCGACCAGAGTAAGTTCGGGAAAGCCGAGGGTCTGAGGAAAGGAGCGTATGTCCTTGCCGATAACTCCCAGGGTGACCCTGAGCTCATCCTCATTGCTTCGGGTTCTGAAGTCCACGTAGCCCTTGAGGCTTATGAGAAACTTGCCCAGGAAGGCGTGAAGGTAAGGGTTGTGAGCATGCCCTCTTTTGAGCTTTTCGAGGAGCAACCGAAGAGCTACCAGGAGGAGGTTCTCCCTCCCAGCGTGAAGAAACGAATTGCCATTGAGGCTGGGGCAACCCTCGGGTGGTACAAGTACGTCGGGACGGAAGGAGAAGTCATCGGTGTTGACCGCTTTGGAGCCTCAGCACCGGGGAAAACCGTGCTTGAAAAGCTTGGTATCAGCGTGGAGAATCTCCTCGCAAGGGCTAAGGCTATGCTTTCCCGGTGAGGTTTTTCGTTGACCTCACCGGGCTTTTCTGCTAATTTTCTTGCCGAAAGGGAGGATATGGTATATGAGCACGAAACGATTGGCGATTCTCGTTGGCGGTGGTCCTGCACCTGGTATCAACGGCGTCATCGGTTCGGTGACCATTGCTGCCCGGAAGAGGGGCCTTGAGGTGGTCGGATTCTACGACGGCTTCAAGTGGATTTCGAGTTCTTCCTTTGACCCTGCGGTGCACACCATGCCTCTTGACATTTCCCGTGTTTCCCGGATTCACCTTGAAGGTGGGTCTATTCTCCGAACCGCCCGGGATAGTCTCATCAAGGGAGGAGCCATTGATGAGGCCAAGGTGGCAAATGTCCGGAAGGTCATGGAGTCCCTCAACGTGGGGTACCTTGTCACCATCGGCGGGGACGATACGGCCTTCAGCGCAAGCATCGTGGCCAGAGCCATGGAAGGGAGGCTCTTTGTCGCCCATGTCCCCAAAACCATCGACAACGACCTGCCCCTTCCGGGCGATATGCCCACCTTCGGTTTCCAGACCGCCCGGGAGGTGGCCACTAGCATTGTGAAGAACCTCATGGAGGATGCTCGGACGACAAACCGCTGGTACTTCGTGGTCATCATGGGTCGTTCTGCAGGCCACCTTGCTCTGGGAACGGGGAAGGCTGCAGGAGCCACCCTCACGATTATCCCGGAGGAGTTTGGTGATCGGAAGGTCAGAGTAGAGGACGTTTGCGATATCATCGAGGCCGCGATGATCAAGCGGAAGGCCCTTGGCCGGGATGATGGTATCGCCATTGTGGCAGAGGGTGTGGCACTGAAGTTTGGGGACGTGGAGGAGATCGAGAGAATCCTCGGAAAGTCTATCCCTCGCGACCCCCATGGCCATGTGCGTCTTGCCGAGGTTCCCCTTGGGGAACTTTTGAAGAACGAAATTACCCGGAGGTTTGAAGAGCGGGGGAAGAAAATCACCATCGTCACCAAGGACGTGGGGTATGAACTCCGCTGCGCTCCGCCAATTCCCTTCGACATTGAGTACACCCGGGACCTGGGGTATGGCGCGGTGGAGTACCTCTTAAGCGGAAGCTACAGCGAGGAGATGAAGCGGAAGGGTGCCATGATCAGCATCCTGAACGGAAAACTCAATCCCATTCCCTTCGACGAAATTATGGATCCTGTCACGGGACGGACCCGTGTTCGCACGGTGGATATCACCTCCTACGCTTACCAGGTGGCCCGCTCGTACATGATTCGCCTCGAGAGAGAGGACCTGGAGAATCCCGAGTTCGTGGCTTCCATGGCAAAAGCTGCGAACATGGATGTGGAATCCTTTACAAAGCGTTTCGGGCATCTTGTCTCCTGAAATTTTCGGAGAGAGGGGAGAACGGCGCATATCCCCTCTCTCCTTTGTCCAGTATCCCATCTTCTGGGTTGCCCTCTGTGCCACCCTGGGATTTGTTGTGGGAACGTTCCTTCGGCTTCCTTTTCTCCCCCTTTTTGTTCTCCTTGGAGGGCTTTTTGCCGCCCAGGTACTCTCTCTGCCTTCCCGTGTCTTTGTGATCTTTACCCTCGCGGGCTTTGGGGTCTTCGGGATGCTTTTCTCCTCCGTGGTCCTGGACCTTCCCGGAGAGTTCTTCCAGGGTAGGGAAGGTCAGAACCTTGTCCTTGAGGGGTATGTTGTCGAGAAGGATGGGAGGTTTACCCTCGTCCGTCTTCAGGGGTTCCCGGTGTATTCGCCGGGGGTACTTCTCCGGGGGAAAGAGACTGTCCTCCAGCCGCTTCTTTACCGGAAGGTGGAGGTTGCTGGACTTTTTCGGAGATTTCCTTCCTGCGCGAATCCTGGAGGGCGAAACCTGCGGGAACACTTCCGAAAAAAGCGAATTGTCGGGTACCTTGAGGTGCAGGAGATTTCACCCTCTCCTTCTCAGAGCCTGTGGTTTGTCTTTCTCCGCTGGGTACACGAAAAAAGAGGGGCTTTTCTCGATCGCTGGCAGCATCTCCTCCTTG
>APCU01000008.1 GCA_000347575.1 Candidatus Caldatribacterium saccharofermentans OP9-77CS
CTTCCACCGAAAGGAGGCTTCGGGCTATTCAATCTTTCGCAGGTGACGGCTAAGAGGAGGGCTGAGCAAAGTCGAGGACTTCAAGGATTCTCCCTTCTTCGAGAGTCCATGGACTTGAGCAAGCTTGGTAATGGCATTCCTTCTGGGAAGCTCAAAAAGGCAGAATCTCCAGAATATGCCTGAAGCATCCTTGTTCCCTTTGTGCTCCCCTTATACAGGTGCAGGGCCTTTCCTCTCTTAGGTTTTTCGATACCCGAGTTAGGATACAGGGCCTCTCCCTTTTTGTCTCCCTTACCTACCGCAGATCTCTGTGAACCTATCCAGGCCTCTCCGTGAAGACCGCGAATCCGTTGCTTGTGCACGGAGGGATTGGTTGTGGGGAAACTTTGGGCTTCCACGTTTGGAGGGGAACCCCAAACCTTGCCCATAAAAAAAGACTCTTACAGCGTGCGGGGCGTCCTTTTTTCAAGCCGGTTTCGCAGGACTATGGAGAGGGCGTTGAGGCTTAAGGTAATGGCTAAAAGCACGATGATTCCTGCNGCAGCGTTGGCGTGAAAGGCTTTCTGGGGACGGGAAACCCAGTTGAAAATCTGGATGGGCAGGGTGGTGAAGGGAGAGAGGACGCCCCGGGGGAGGAAGGCGACGTAGGTCAGTGCCCCGATCATGATGAGCGGTGCGGCTTCACCGATGGCTCTGGAGACCGTAAGGATGATCCCGGTGAGGATTCCAGGGAAAGCGAACAGGGAGAATCTGGTCCTTGAGGGCCTGCCAGCGGGTAGCCCCAAGGGCCAGGGCGGCTTCCCAGAGCGATTGAGGAACAGCCCGCAGGCTCTCCCGGGTGGAGACGATGACGATGGGGAGAACAAGGAGAGCAAGGGTTAAGGATCCTGCGAGGAGACTCCGTCCCAGTTGCAGGACACGGGCGAAGAGCTCAAGGCCGAGCATGCCGTAGATGATGGAGGGGACGCCTCCTAAGGTGGCGATGCTCGCCTCAATGGCGGCACTCAGGCGATTCCTGGGGGCATACACCTCGAGGTACACGGCGCTACCTACCCCCAGGGGGATGGCAAAAAGGACGGTCAGCACGGTGACGTAGATGCTCCCCACCATGGCGGGAAGAATGCCGGCCTCTTCGGGCTTGCGGGAGGGGAAGCTCGTGAGGAATTTCAGGTTCAGGCGGGGAAGGCCGTCCAGAAAGGCGTCGATGATCAGGGTGAAGAGCACAATGAGGGAAAAAAGGAATGCCAGGGTGGCAAGAACCAGGAACGCCTTTTCCTTCTGCCTTTTCCGAACAAGGAGCATATCTGTACCCAGGGTGCTTTTCACTGGTACACCTCCCGGAATCGCTGGCGGAGTCTTCGGGCAATAAGATTGAGGAAGAACGTGAAGAGGAAGAGCACAAGGCCCACGGCGAAAATCGTCTGGTACTCAAGAGTCCCGGCGGGAACATCACCCAGGCTCACCGTGGCGATGAAGGCGGTCATGGTCATGATGGGGACAAAGGGGTTGAGGGTGAGCTGGGGCATAGACCCTGCGGCGATGGTGACGAGCATGGTTTCCCCAATGGCTCGAGACAGAGCAAGGATAAACGAAGCAGTGACACCCGAGAACGCCGCAGGGAAAACGATTTTTGTGGCGACCTCGAACTTCGTTGAGCCCAGGGCGTACCCGGCCTCCCGGAGGCTCTGGGGGACGGCGTGCATGGCATCCTCGCTGAGAGAAGACACTAAAGGCAAAATCATGATGCCCATGACGATTCCAGGGGAGAGGGCGTTGAACCCGGCAAGAGAAGGGATAACCCTCTTGAGGAGGGGGGTGACGAAGAGTAGAGCAAAGTACCCGTAGACCACGGTGGGGACTCCCGCCAGAACCTCAAGAATAGGCTTGCAGATGCTCCTGGTTCTCGGGGTGGCGTACTCGCTGAGGAAAATGGCAATGAGGATCCCCAGAGGTGCAGCAACGAGAACGGCAATGCCTGTAGTGAGGAACGTTCCGCAAAGAAGCGGCAGGATACCGAAGTGTTTCTCATAGAAGAGTGGGGTCCACTGGGTGTCGGTGAGAAAGGAGAGTACATTGACTTTCCGGAAGAACAAAACAGATTCGAAAAAGAGCATTCCGATGATACCTAGAGTGGTGAAAATGGCCACAAGACTGAAGACGAAAAAGAGATGCCGGACAAAGGCCTCTTCTTTTTTGGCTCGCCGCAATACCTGCTGTGTTTCCTTCACAGGACCTCACCCACTTTGCTGGCCCGCCTCCTGGGAAGCGGGCCAGCTCCTCTTCTACTGCGTTTCTTTTTTCAGGAGTTCCTCTATGGAGACTCCCACCGTGGCGCCGTGCCCGCCAAAGACCGAGCCGGTGACGCGTTTTCTGAAACGCTCAAGGGCGAGTTCGTAGGCGTTCTCCGGGAGAGGGACGTAGCCGACCTCTTCCACGAGGTCTTTGGCGTGCTCGAGGTAGAAGGTGATGAACTTCTCAACCTCGTCACGATCGGCGCTTTTCCGACTGACGTAGATGAAGAGAGGCCGGCTCAGGGGTTTGTACGTCCCATTCTTGACGTTTTCCGGCGTGGGGGCCACGGGGCCCTGGCCACTGTCGATGGGAACGGCTTTCAAGATATCCTGATTCTCAAGGTAGTACGCAAGGCCAAAGTATCCCAGAGCGTACTCATCCTGGGCGACTCCCTGGACCAGGACGTTGTCGTCCTCGCTGGCCACGTAGTCACCCCGGCTTTTCTTTGCCTCGCCAACAATGGCCTCGGTAAAGTACTCAAAGGTTCCGGAGTCTACTCCGGGACCAAAGAGGGTGATGGGTTTTTCCGGCCATCCGGGACGGATGTCACTCCAGCGAATCTGTTTCCCCTGGGCTTCGGGTTCCCAGATTTTCTTGAGCTCTTCCACGGTGAGGTAATCCACCCAGGTGTTTTTGGGATTCACCACTACAGCAATACCATCGAAAGCAACGGGGAGCTCGATGAACTCAATGCCGTTCTGCTGGCAGGCCTCGATTTCCGAGGCTTTGATAGGACGGGAAGCGTCGTTGATGTCCGTTTCTCCCCGGACAAACCGCTTGAAACCGCCACCGGTACCGGAAATCCCCACCGTGACTTTAACGTCCTGGTACACCTTCTGGAATTCCTCAGCCACGGCTTCGGTGATAGGGTAGACGGTGCTTGAACCGTCGACGGCGATGATTTTCTCCGCCGCCAGGGCACCAAAAGAGATGAGCAGGGCACAGGCAGAAAGACCCAAAACCAGGAACTGCTTCACTTTCACTTCGCTCACTCCTTTCTCGATTCTCCCTCCATTATGAAAGCCGAAAAACACACGAGGGCAAAACGCAGGTTAAAGTTTTGTTAAAAATCTGTAATGTCCCTGTGTTGAGGAACATACCCCTTATTCTGGCTTATCCTGGAAAGGTTGCCGGTATATACTGCGCTCTGGTCTTTCCCTGTCTGTACCGAAAGCAGAGGTTCCCCCTACCAAAAAGCCCTGAAAATGGTCTCCGGGGAACGAAAGGAGGGGACTCGCCCTTCGTTTTGTGAACATCCTGCCCGGGATTCTTCGGAAGAACCGTTCATCTCCAGGGCTCTGCGACATCTTTTTGGGCTGGTACAAAATTTTTCCACTGGTCTCTTGACTTTTTCTTGTTTTAGAATTAATCTTAAAATGTACAAAGTACAGGGAGGTGAGGATCGTCAAATTCGCCGAAGACCTGAAAGAGTTTCTGCGGTCCCGGGGTGTGCGCCCCTCGTACGTGCGGCTGAAGGTGCTGCAATACCTCCTTACGGAAAAGACCCACCCCACAGCCGAGGAAATATACCGGGCTTTGGTCTCCGAAATCCCCACGCTTTCTCGAGCTTCGGTCTACAACGCCCTGGCAGTACTTTCTGAAGCTGGGGTCGTTCAGGCCCTCACCATTGAACGCCACGAGGGTCGGTATGACGCAAAAGTCGGAGAACACGGGCACTTCCAGTGTGAGGTGTGTGGAAGGGTGTACGATTTTTCCGTGGATTTTGGGTCCTTGCGCCATGAAGCGCTCGAGGGTTTTCTGGTGAAAAGGCGAGACCTGTACTTTCGGGGAATCTGCCCCGAATGTCAGAAAGGAGGAGAATCTCATGGAAAATCTGGGTAGAATGCCACTTCTTGGTGAGCGGTTTCCCGAGATGGAGGTCAAAACCACCCACGGGATGAAGAAGCTCCCCGACGATTACGCCGGGAAATGGTTTGTGCTCTTCAGCCATCCTGGAGACTTCACTCCGGTGTGCACCACCGAATTCGTGGCCTTCGCCAAAAAGGCCGAAGCATTCCGGGCCCTGAACACTGAGCTCATCGGGCTTTCCGTGGACCAGGTCTTTGCCCACATCAAGTGGACGGAGTGGATTCGGGAGAAGCTCGGTGTGCCCATTCCCTTCCCGGTCATTGCCGATGAGCTTGGACGGGTGGCCCAGACTCTCGGGATGATTCACCCCGGGAAAGGGACGAATACCGTCCGGGCAGTGTTCATCGTGGACGATAAGGGTATCCTCCGGCTTGTCATGTACTACCCGCAGGAAGTCGGACGAAGCGTTGACGAAGTTCTTCGAGCCCTGAAGGCGCTTCAGGTCTCCGATGCCCATAAGGTGGCTCTTCCTGAGAACTGGCCGAATAACGAACTTCTCGGGGACAAGGTTATTGTTCCGCCAGCAGGAACGGAAGACCTTGCCCGGGAACGCCTGGAAGCGGCCAAGAGAGGAGAGCTTGAGTGCTTCGACTGGTGGTTCTGCTATAAAAAACTGTAAAAAGGGGGTTCGTGATGGCGCGCGTGGCGCGGGAAATGGTGGAGAAGGCAGGTATCAACGTGGATCAGCTTGTGGAGCTTCTTGTGAAGAATGCCGCAGCGGAATTGACCACGTATTACTACTATACCATCCTGCGGTGCAATCTCATCGGCCTTGATGGTGAGACCATTAAGGAAATCGCAGAGGTTGCCCGTATTGAGGACCGCAACCACTTCGAGGCACTGGTTCCAAGAATCTACGAACTCGGTGGATCGCTCCCGAAGGACATGAAGGCATTCCACGACATTTCGGGCTGTCCTCCAGCGTACCTTCCAGCGAAAATCGAGACCGTTGAGGATATCCTCAAGGTACTCGTTGAGGCGGAACGCTGTGCGGTTCGCCAGTACACCTATATCTGCAACCTCACCGCAGGAAAAGACCACCGCACGTACGACCTGGCGCTCTCCATTCTCCATGAGGAGATTGAACACGAATCCTGGTTCTCGGAGTTTTTGGGGGAGGGTCCTTCAGGCCACTTCATGCGGCGAGGGGAAACCTCTCCCTTTGTGTCCAAGTTCCTGAAATGAAACGCAGGGGGCCGACAGGGCCCCCTTTTGGGTGCTTCTCATGAAGCGGTTCACCCACGCTGAGCTTCGGTACTACGATGGGAAAGAGGGAAGGCCTGCATACGTGGCCTTTGGGGGAAAGGTCTACGACGTCTCCTCAAGTTTCCTCTGGAAGGGGGGTCGTCACCAGGCATTGCACAGCGCTGGGGAGGACCTCACCGAAGCGTTGCGGGAAGCCCCTCATGGGGCAGAGCTTCTTGAGAGATTCCCCGTGGTGGGGGAACTCGTGGAGGAATAGTTCTCCTTGCTCTCCGGATATCCTCAGGATATAATGGCCTCAGCATGGTACGATATGTCCTGAGGCGGTTGCTTTTCACCATTCCTGTTCTTTTTGGCATTTCTCTTGTGGTCTTCCTTGTGGTGCGCCTGGCTCCAGGGGATCCGGCGAAGGTCATGGCAGGGGAACACGCCTCCCCGGAGTTCATCGAGGCGGTGCGTGTCCGGTGGGGTCTGGACCGCCCTCTGTACGTGCAGTACGGTATCTGGCTTTCGCGTGCGCTGCGAGGGGATCTCGGGCTCTCCATCGCCACAAAGGCCCCCGTGCTCCAGGAGGTTCTGGGGCGTTTTCCCGCTACGCTCGAGCTCTCCCTTGTGGCCATGATGTTCGCCACGGTTTTCGGGATGGCTGCGGGTATCCTCTCTGCGGTGCGGCAGTACTCGCTCTTCGATTACCTTGCCATGGTTGGGGCACTCATCGGCATTTCGGTTCCGGTGTTCTGGCTTGGCCTCATGCTCATGCTCTTTTTTGGGCTCTACCTTGACCTTTTGCCCATCTCAGGGCGCCTTGACCCCGGGATCACTCTTCGGACCATCACGGGGCTGTACCTCCTTGACGCGCTCCTGACTCGAAACGGCAAGGCCTTTGTGAACGCCCTTGCGCATCTTGTGCTCCCCGGGGTTGCTCTTGGCACCATCCCCATGGCGCTCATCGCCCGCATGACCCGCTCGGCCATGCTTGAGGTCATCCGTCAGGATTTCATCCGCACGGAACGGGCGAAAGGCCTTCCGGAGCGACTGGTCATCTACCGCCATGCATTGCGGAATGCCCTTATTCCCATTGTGACAGTCATCGGCATGGAGTTCGGGCTGCTCCTTGGAGGAGCCATCCTCACCGAGACGATTTTCGCCTGGCCGGGTCTTGGGCGGTACACGGTGGATGCGGTGTACGCCAGGGACTACCCGGCTATCCAGGGGGCAGTACTCTTTATCGCCTGTGTTTTCGTGATTGTAAACCTTGTGACGGATATTCTCTATGCCTATATCAATCCGAGGATACGATACCGGTGAGGACCATCGAGGACATCGCTGAAACCTTTCGTTTGCTGTGCCGGAATCGGGCTGCTCTCGCGGGCCTTGTCATCCTTGGGGTCTACGTTTTCGTTGCCCTTTTCCCCTGGCTTCTTGCCCCCAATGACCCCCTCAAACGCGACCTTGCGCTCCGGTACCAGCCGGGGTTCTGGGCGGGGAAGGAGTTTGCCCGTTTTCCTTTAGGAACGGATTACCTTGGGCGGTGCGTGCTCTCCCGCATCATCTGGGGAACCAGGACTTCCCTTCTTGTTGGTGTGATTGCCGTGTCGATTTCTACAGGCCTTGGAATGTTCCTCGGGCTTCTTTCCGGGTATTTCGGCGGATGGGTGGATATTGCCCTCATGCGGGTGGTGGATATTCTCTTTGCTTTCCCGAGCATTCTCCTTGCGATCACCATTATGGCTGCTTTAGGTCCGGGGCTTGAAAAGGCGATGATCGCTATCGGTATCGTTTACACTCCCCAGATGGCCCGGGTGGTGCGGAGTGTCACCCTGGTCATCCGGGAAATGGAGTTCATCGAGGCCGAACGGGCGCTTGGGGCGAGCCACGCCCGAATTCTCCTCCACCACATTCTCCCCAATGTCCTTGCCCCGGCTGTGGTATATGCGACGTTGAGCGTGGCTGGAGCCATTCTTGATGCCGCTGCTTTGGGGTTTCTGGGGCTTGGAGCCATGCCACCAGCGCCCGAGTGGGGGGCAATGCTCTCGGGGAGCCACAAGGCCCTGACCTCGGGAGCCTGGTGGGCGGTGGCCTTTCCGGGGCTGGCCATTATGCTTGCGGTCTTGGGGTTGAACCTCCTTGGTGATGGGATGCGAGATCTCCTTGATCCTCGCCTCCGGATGTAGCGATGAAGCCGGTACTCCTCCAGGTTGAAAACCTGAAGACGTACATCACCACGCACCGGGGAGTCGTGCGGGC
This sequence comes from Candidatus Caldatribacterium saccharofermentans OP9-77CS, assembly GCA_000347575.1. GTDB lineage: Bacteria > Atribacterota > Atribacteria > Atribacterales > Caldatribacteriaceae > Caldatribacterium > Caldatribacterium saccharofermentans. The sequence goes on from APCU01000008.1 coordinate 7,612, forward strand.
TGTTGACGGAGTGAGTTTTGAGATCTTCGAAGAGGAGACCCTTGGTCTTGTGGGGGAGTCGGGGTGTGGCAAGAGCATGACGGCACTTTCGATCCTCAAACTCTACCCCAAACCCCAGGGGAAGATTGTGGAGGGGAAGATTGTCTTCGAAGGGGAGGACCTGGTGCGGAAAGATGAAGAGGAGATGCTGAAAATCCGGGGGAAGCGGATCTCCATGATTTTCCAGGAACCCATGACCTCTCTTGACCCCGTGTTCCCGGTTGGGGAAGGTATTGTGGAGGTCCTCATGCTCCACCAGGGACTTTCACGAAGCGAAGCCCAGAGGGAAGCTGTACGACTTTTGCGAATGGTGCGCATTCCCGAGCCAGAAAGGCGCGTGCACCAGTACCCCCACCAGCTCTCCGGAGGCATGCGCCAGCGGGTTATGATTGCCCAGGCTCTGGCATGTCGACCAAAGCTCCTCATTGCCGATGAACCAACAACGGCTCTTGATGTCACGGTTCAGGCTCAGATTCTTGAGCTCATCAGAACGCTCAAGAAAGAGACGAAAACCGCCGTGCTCCTCATCACCCATGACCTCGGTGTTGTGGCTGAGTACTGTGAGCGGGTTGCCGTCATGTACGCCGGGAAAATCGTGGAGAAGGCCGATGTTCTTTCGCTTTTTGCCCGACCTCTCCACCCCTATACCCGGGCACTCCTTGGGGCTTTGCCTCGCCTTGACGGGAAAAGGTCTCGTCTTGAGGCTATCCCGGGATCGGTGCCAGACCTCATTGCTCCGCCTTCAGGGTGCCGGTTTCATCCCCGTTGCCGGGAACGCCTGCCCCGTTGCAGCGAAGAGGAGCCCCGTCTTTGGGAAGTTGAGAAAGGGCACGAGGTTGCATGCCACCGCTTATAGAGATACGGAATCTCCGAAAGCAGTTTCTCCTTTCTGGAGAATGGTGGGGAGAGCGGGTAACGGTTGATGCCGTGAGTGGAGTGTCCCTCTCCATCTTTCGGGGGGAAACCCTGGGGCTCGTGGGAGAGACGGGCTGCGGGAAGAGCACCCTTGCCCGGTGTATTTTGCGTCTCATTGAACCCACAGAGGGGTCAGCGCTCTTTGAGGGAGTAGATATTTTCTCCCTCTCTCTTCGGGATTTTCAGCCGTACCGCCGGCGCATGCAGATTGTTTTCCAGGACCCCTTTGCTGCACTCAATCCCCGGAAAACGGTGTTCTCCATTCTTGAAGAACCTCTTATCATCCACGGGGAACGGAATCCCCGTATTCGCCGGGAAAGAGTGGAAATGATGGCGCTGCAGGTTGGCCTTGAGCCGAAACTCCTCAGGAATTACCCTCACGAGTTCTCCGGAGGGCAGAGGCAACGTGTCTGTATCGCCCGGGCGCTCATCCTTGAACCGGACTTCGTGGTGTGCGACGAGCCGGTCTCGGCCCTTGATGTTTCTGTGCGGGCACAGATTCTCAACCTCCTCTGTGAGCTCCAGGAAAAGATGCACCTCACGTACCTCTTCATCACCCATGACCTCAGCGTGGTGCGCCACATTTCCCACCGGGTTGCCGTCATGTACCTTGGGAGAATTGTGGAGGTTGCACCAACCGAGGAACTCTTTACGAATCCCCTCCATCCGTATACCCAGGTGCTTCTTGCCTCCATACCGGTCCCTGACCCTGCAAGGCAACCCACGCGCGTTATCCTCGAGGGCGACCCTCCAAGCCCCATTCATCCTCCTTCGGGATGTCGCTTCCATACCCGGTGCCCGAAGCGCATGGAGGTATGTGCCCTCCGTTCCCCAGAGGCATTTTGCACTCCCCAGGGACATATGGTTTTCTGCCATCTCTATGGGGTATAATGGANGAAATCCACAAAGGAGGGTTGGCTATGCGAAAGGTGTTGTTCCTTCTGTGCTGTCTTGCTGTAGCGTTTTTCGTCTTTCCTGCTCTGGCTTCGGAGCCAAGGTATGGTGGAACGCTCATTTATGGGAGTGCCGGGGATGCCACGCGCCTTGACCCGGCGGACGTAACGGACGGGATTTCCATCACCCGGACGGATGCGATGTTCGAAGGGCTTGTCCGGTACAAACCCGGGACCACCGAAATCGAACCGTGGCTTGCCGAATCCTGGGAGGTTTCCGAGGACGGGCTCACCTTCACCTTCTACCTCCGCAAGGGGGTCAAGTTCCACGACGGCACCGACTTCAATGCCGATGCCGTGGTGTACTCCTTCAAGCGCCAGTTTGACCCCAACCACCCCTTCCATCAGTATGGGGAGTGGGCGTACTGGCAGTGGATGTTCAACTACGTGAAGGATGTGGAGAAGGTCGACGACTACACGGTGCGTATCACCCTCTCTCAACCCAATGCCTCCTTCCTCACGAGCATGGCCATGTTCACCGTGGCGGTTGTGAGCCCCACCGCCTGTGAGAAGTACAAGGGGGACTTCTTCAAAAACCCGGTGGGTACAGGGCCCTTCAAATTCGTGGAGTGGGTGAAGGATGACCACATGACGGTGGAGGCTTTTGAGGACTACTGGGGTGGACGTCCGTATCTTGACCGCATCATCTTCCGGGTCATTCCCGACCCTTCGGTGCGGCTTCTTGAGCTTGAGAAGGGTTCCATCCACTGCATGGAGTACCCCAACCCCGATGACCTTGAACGGATTGCCAAAAACCCTGACCTTGTCCTCCTTGAGCTTCCTGGCATCAACGTTGGGTATCTCGCCATGAACATGGGGGAGGACACTCCCGGTTTCCAGAAACCCTTTGGGGACGTTCGGGTCCGGAGGGCCATAAACCACGCAATCAACAAAAAGGCCATTGTGGAGCACCTCTACAGGGGGACGGCAGTCCCGGCGAAGAACCCCATCCCGCCCACCATGTGGGGGTACAACGATGATATTGAGGATTACGAGTACGACCCGGAGAGAGCGAAAGCGCTCCTTGCCGAGGCGGGGTACCCCAACGGCTTTGAGACGACGCTCTGGGTCATGCCGGTTTCCCGCCCGTACATGTTCGATCCCCCGAAAATCGCTGAGGCTATTCAAGCCGACCTCGAGGAGGTAGGGATCCGGGCGAACATCTACACCGTGGAGTGGGGGACCTACCTCCAGGAGACCGAGGCAGGAAAGCACCCTATGTGCCTTCTTGGGTGGATTGGGGACAACGGTGACCCCGACAACTTCCTCTACGTGCTCCTTGACAAGGACAACGCCATCGTGGGGAGTGCCGGGAACGTGGCGTTTTACCGGAACGACGAGCTCCACGAAATTCTCATCAAAGCCCAGCAAACGTATGACCAGAAGGAGCGTGAGGCCCTCTACAGGAAGGCTCAGGAAATCATCCACAACGATGCCCCCTGGGTGCCCCTGGCGCACGCCAAGCTCCAGATGGTGCTCCGGAAAAACGTGAAGGGATTTGTGCTCCATCCTCTGGACCGGAAGTACTTCCAGAGTGTGTGGCTTGAGGAGTAATCGAGAGGACAGGAGCCCCGGAGAAGACCCGGGGCTCCTGAACCTAGAGGAATTCCTCGAGCGCCTTTTCCAGTGGTTTGCAAATAACCGGCGGGATCTTCCCTGGAGAGCTGAGTACTCTCCGTATCGGGTCTTGGTTGCAGAGGTGATGCTTGCCCAGACCCAGGTGCCACGGGTTGTCCCCTATTACCTCCGCTTCCTTGAGCGTTTCCCCGACGTCTTCGCCCTGGCTTCGGCCCCGCGGGAGGAGGTACTCCTTGCCTGGGAAGGCCTCGGGTACTACCGGAGGGCTCACCACCTCCATGAAGCGGCACAGAGGATTGTGGAGCATTTCCAGGGCCATATCCCTGCTGATATCACAACCCTGCGGCGCCTTCCAGGCATCGGACCATATATCGCCTCGGCCATCTTAGGCATCGGGTACAATTTGCCTGTACTTGCACTTGACACCAATGTGCGGCGTGTGCTCTCGAGGGTTTTCGGTGCTAAAGAGGGTGCGAACCTCTGTGAGATAGGCAACCTCCTCGTTTCCCATATGCCTTCCGGAAAGGCTCGTCATCTCAACGAGGCCCTGATGGATTTCGGGTCGCTGGTCTGCCTTTCTCGAAAACCTCGCTGTTTTCCGTGCCCTTTCCAGAGGTTTTGCGCCTTTGTGAAGGATGCGGGGAAAGAAAGTCGCATCCGACAACGGCGTACTCTTCTTGAGATTTGCGTTGCGGTGTGCTGTGCGGGGGAAGAGGTACTCCTCACAAAAAGCGAAGGTAAGCTCTTTCCCGGTCTTTGGGGACTGCCCCTCAGGGAGCAGGACGGGGAAGACCCCCGGGTGTGGATTGACGCCCTTGGTAAGCGTTACGGTTTCTCGCCTCTGGCCTTGAAGGAATGCGGCGTGGTCGCTCATGCCTATACCCGGTACCGGGTGCGGGCAAGGGTCCTCAGGGTNTCCGGGAAAAGAACGGGTACGCTTTCAGGAGCAGCGTGGGTGGCCTTTCGTGAACTTTTTCAGTACCCTCTGCCTTCGCTTTTCCGGAAAGCTCTTGCGCTGGGGTGTCCTGGGGAATACCGACCTTAGGGTTGCGGTTTTCTTCCCGTAAAGGGGGTGAACCATGTGGAGAAAACCGTATTTTTCGTCTTCCGGGATGAAGAGATGTGTTTCATCCACGTACTTCTGTACGCCCTGGACTATGCGGTGTCAGGGAAGGTTCTGAAAATTGTCTTTGAGGGAGCGGCCACACGGCTCATTCCTCGTCTTTCCCAAAAGGACCACCCGCTCCATACCCTTTATGAGAAGGTAAAGTCCCAGGGAGGTATTGCCGGGGCCTGCAGGGCATGCTCGGCCAAAATGGGGGTCCTTGAGGCGGTGCAGCAGGAAGGTCTTCCCCTGCTTGACGAGATGAACGGCCACCCGAGTATCCGGCGCTTCGCCGAAGAGGGCTTTACGGTGCTTGTGCTTTAGGGGTGGCAACGGTGGCGTTCTTCGTTCGGGTGCTGCTCCTTGCAGTAGAGCGGAAAGCCCTGGTGCTCTCAAGCCTCCGAGAACACGTGGTGATTTCCCTTCTGGCCTGTCTTTTCATTGCGCTCTGCGGTGTCCCCCTGGGCATCCTCATTGCCCGTTTCCGGCGTGTGGCCTTCTGGATCATCGCCACAACCGGTGTCCTCTACACCATTCCGGCTCTGGCCCTTTTTGGGTTCATGATTCCACTTTTTGGCATCGGNCTGCGACCAACGCTTTTTGCCCTCTTCATTTACGGCCTCCTGCCCCTTGTACGGAACACCTACGTGGGCATCACGACGGTGGATCCGGCCATCGTGGAGGCCGCAAAGGGCATGGGGAGCACTGACTGGCAGTTGCTCTGGCGGGTCCAGATCCCCCTGGCGCTCCCGGTGATTGTGGCTGGGCTCCGGACCGTTGTGGTGATGACGATTTCCATGGCCACCATTGCCGCTTTCATCGGTGCAGGGGGTCTTGGGGTGCTCATCTTCCGTGGCATTACCTCTTACTATCCTGAGCTCATCGTGCTCGGGAGTCTCCTGGTCGCCGCACTTGCCCTTGGGGCTGATGGGATGTTCGCTGTCCTTGAAAGGCAGCTCATGAGGCGTTTGCGCTTATGAAAGGAGGATGAAGCATGAAGCGCTTTTTCATAGTGGGACTTTTTGTGGTCTTGCTTTTGGGCGGGAGCTCTGGTTTTGCGCAGGGGTGGTGCGTCCGTTCCCTGGCCGAAGCCAGAGAACCGGGGAAAATCGTGGTGAGCAACAAACCCTTCACCGAGTCCTACATCCTTGCGGAAATCATGGCAGAGCTTTTGCGCCGCCGCACGAACCTTTCCGTTGAGCGGCGGATTATCGAGGGGGGAACAACCTCCATTCTCCACCCGGCACTCCTTGCTGGTGAGATCGACCTTTACCCGGAGTACACCGGGACTGCCTGGCAGGAGGTGTTGAAACACCGGGAGATTATCCAGGATCCTCTCAAGCTCTATGAAGCGGTAAAACGGGAATACGAGGAGCGTTTTGGTCTTGTGTGGTTGCCCCTTTTCGGTTTCAACAACACCTTTACCCTTGCGGTTCGAAGAGCGTCGGCAGAACGAGATGGGCTCCGGACCTTTTCCGACCTTGCCCGGGTTTCCGAGCGGTACGTCTTTGGAGCCGAGCCGGACTTTTTCGAACGCCAGGATGGATATGAGAATCTCGTCAGGACCTACGGTTTCCGCTTCAAGGCCACACGGCAGATGGCCATTGCCCTGAAGTACCCGGCAATTGTCTCCCGTGAGGTTGACGTCATCAACGCCTTTTCCACCGATGGGCTTTTGCGGAAGTTTGACCTTGTGGTACTCGAAGACGATCGGCAATTTTTCCCCTCTTATCTCTGTGCCCCGGTGATTCGGAAGGAAGTCCTTGACCGTTATCCTGAGGTCGGGAGGGTACTTGGGCTCCTCGAGGGGAAGATCAGCGATGCGGAGATGACCGAGATGAATTACCTCGTGGATGAGGAACGCCGGGACCCGAAAGACGTGGCCCGGGAGTTTTTAGAACGAGAGGGGCTTCTCTGACTTGGGAAATCCGGTTGTGGTCTTCCAGGAAGTGACGAAGGAGTATGCTCGAGGTGTCCGGGCCCTCGAGGGGGTTTCCTTCGAGGTTGAGGAAGGGGAGTTTTTCTGCCTCATCGGTCCCTCGGGGTGTGGCAAAACGACGCTCCTCAAAATGGTGAACCGGCTCCTTGAGCCCACCTCAGGAAGGATTTTCGTCTATGGCCGGGATGTGCGGGCATGGGACCCCATTGCCCTTCGTCGAAGCGTCGGCTACGTGATTCAGCAGATAGGGCTTTTCCCTCATCTCACCGTTGAAGAGAACATGACCTATGTTCTGGCCATTATGGGAGTCCCCCTGCAGGTTCGTCGGCAGAGAGCCCGGGAACTCCTTGGGGTCATCGGTCTTGACGAATCGTACCTGCGGCGTTTCCCCGGGGAGCTGAGCGGGGGAGAACGTCAGCGGGTTGGGGTAGCCAGGGCCCTGGCAGCTGATCCAAAGCTCATTGTGATGGATGAACCCTTTGGGGCGCTCGACCAGATTACCCGAATGCGGCTCCAGGACGAACTCCTGGAACTCCACCGAAAGCTACAAAAAGACCATCCTCTTTGTAACCCATGACCTTGAGGAGGCGCTGAAGCTTTCTACNCGCCTTGGGGTCATGCGAGGAGGGCGGATGCTTGGGGTGGGTCGACCGCATGAACTCCTTCTTGCTCCCCCGGACCCCTTCGTGGAAGCATTCCTGGGGAGGGGAGGCATCGTTCAGGTGCTCCGGACGATCCGGGTCGGAGATGCACCTCTCCGGAAAATCCAGGAACTCCCCGGTACCTGTCCTTCTGTACCCGTTTCTGCGTCTTTGGAGGACGCCCTGCACCGGATGATTCTTGCATCAAGGAGAACCCTTGCGGTTACCGAGGACGGCACAGGCCGTGTGGTAGGGATTCTGGAGTTCGAGGACCTGTGCCGTTTGCTCCACCGGTATCTCGAGGAAAAACTCTCCTTCACGTGTGCTTGAATTTCAAAACGCCATACTTTTTGCGGGTTTCCCGGAGGATTTCGGCGTACTCTTTCTCGTGTACCACGCATCCGGTGGGCTGTTGCCGGATGAGGAGTTCCATACAGGCGTCGCAGAGCGTGCACCACCGGACCTCTTCGGGCTTTCCCTCAAGGAGCTTTTTGGGGAGGAAGGGGTCTGCCAGAGACTGCCGGCCGATGGCGATCATGTCCACCACGCCGTCTTCGATGTTTTTATTCCCCCAGTAGAGCAGGGAGCTCTTTTCCCGTTCTACGCCGAGGAAATTGTTGTTCCCGTCCCGGAAGATGGAGTACGCCGACCCCATGGTGACGACTTCCGGGGCAAGGACCTTTCGGGCCTCTTTCTGGAAGAAGTGGTGGAGGTAAGCGTAGTCGGGGATACGTTTGTCCGGGTGCGCCAGGGCAATGGTGAGCGAGGGATTTCCTGCCGAGACAAGGACGAAATTCGCTCCCCGTTCCTTGAGACCCCGGAGGAGATCCAGGGGCTCAGAAAGGTCCATGATGGCCGTGTCCGGACCGGCACAGCCCTGTCCTCCCGGAATCCCCTCCCACATGGTGACCTTGGAACCCAAAAGGAAATTTGGGTCGGGGATTGCCTTGCGTATCCGCTCATAGATTTCAAAGGCGAATTGCCGCCGCCGCTCCCAGGGTCCCCCGTACTTCCAGGGACGGTCGTTGTAAGGACGCAGGATCTGGGTTCCAAGGTACCCGTGGCAGAGCTTCACGTCAACACCATCGGCCCCTGCATCATAGGCAATCCTTGCACCCAGGACGAACTGGTCGACGATGGCGTCAACGTCCTCTTCGCTGAGAAGGTCTCCGCCAAGGCCTGGAAGAGGCTTTACGCAGACTCTTCGGGAGAACTCGGGGTTGCTCAGCTCTCCTGCGTGGGTGAGCTGGAAGATGAAAAGCGGCTTAGGGTTCACACGTTTCATCTCGGTAACGAACTTCTCGAGGGCTTTGGCGTTGTGGGGCATGATGCTCAGCTGGTTCAGGCGGGCCCGGCTCTCGTAGCTCACGGTGATGGCCTCAAGGAAGATCACCCCTGCGCCCCCCTCAAAGAGCCTGGCATAGCGCCGGTAGGTTCGGGGAGAGGGGTTACCGAGTTCATCAGAATCGCAGCACTCCATGGCGTTGATGACCAGGCGATTCGTGGCTTCTTTCTTCCCGATGGCAATGGGGGTGAAAAGAGGGGACTTTTCCATAAGTTTCCCTCCTCTCCTTTTTTCTTCAAGGATAGGGAGAAGAGGCTCGAGAAGGAATACCAGAAAAATCCCCGGGAAATTCCAGGACTACCTCGAGCGTTGCAGAGCGGCAAAGAGTGATTCCTTTGTCTTCTGGATTCCCAGTTTTTTCCGGATGTTGCCCCGGTGGAAGTCCACAGCCTTTTTGGAAATCGAAAGGACCTCGGCGATTTCTTTGCTCGTTAATCCCTGGGCGAGAAGCCGGGCAACTTCCCATTCCCGGGGTGTTAGAGAAGGCGCCTGGGACGTGTCTTCTCCCCCACAGAGACTATCCAGGGCTTTCTCGAGGGTGTCAAGGAGCATTCTCTGGATCTCAGAGGAGAGGGCTTCTCGGAGCAGAGAAAGGAGTGGCCGAATACCAGCAGCAAAGAGCCTCCGGCGTTCCTCTTCCTGGTGGCGTTTTTCCTCTTTCTCCTTTTCAAGGAGCTCTCCAAGCAGGGCGACCTGTCCCTTGAGAAGACGTTCGGTGACCCTGAGCTTTTCCACTTCCGCTTCGAGCACCTTTTCTTTCGTGATGTCTTCCACGTACTCAATGGCACCGACAATCTTTCCGTTGCCGTCGCAGAGGGGGAAAACAATGAGCCTCTGCCATCCCTGGATCTCTCTCTGTGGTCCGTGGTAGGGGACGATTCCCGTGGCAACGCGCCTTTCCCGGAGGGCGTTACGGGTAGGGCAGAAAGTACAGGGAGTGCTTCTCCCGTGGTACATCTTGTAGCATTTTTCACCGGGACGGAATTTTCGATGAGCGTACCACTGATGCATGGTGGTGTTCATTTCAAGGACACGGAAGCGGGTGTCGAGAATGCTTACACCCTCTTCTAAAGCATCGAGCATCTCACCCGGAATGCTCAGGATGTCCAAGAGGGGTTTCCCTCCTCGAGTTTTTCTTTTAGAATACCGGAAGGGGAGGAGGAAGGCAAGAAGGAGGAAGTGGTGAAAAGCCTCATCGTGGTTGTGTCGGTCCACCACGGGAATACCCGCCGTGTGGCCCAGGCCATAGGGGAGGTGCTCGAAAGCCAGATTCGGGAGCCTGAGGAACTGGCGCCAGAAGATCTCGCGGCCTTTGACCTTGTGGGTTTTGGCTCTGGAATCTACTTTGGGAAATTCCACGAGCGACTTGTGGCTTTTGTGGAGCGTTTGTCCTGTGGGCAGGGGCAGAAGGTGTTCGTCTTTTCCACAAGTGGCCTGGGGAGAGCCAGCGCCAACCGGCCCCTTGAGGAACTCCTGAGGCAGAAAGGCTTTGCCGTTCTTGGGAGTTTCACCTGCAAGGGGTATGATACCTTTGGGGTACTGCGGGTGTTTGGAGGAATCAACCGGGGGAAACCCGGGGAGAAAGAGCTTGGAAAGGCCAGGAAATTTGCCCGTTTCCTGAGGATACTCGTAGCAGAGGGAGGAGAAAACCATGCTTGAGGAACTCAAGAAAGCGGTCTGGCAGGCAAATCTTGAACTGCAACGCCAGGGGCTTGTGCTGCTCACGTGGGGAAATGTGAGCGGGATTGACCGGGAACGAGGTCTTGTGGTCATTAAACCAAGTGGTGTTCCTTATGATGTGCTGAAGGCGGAACACATGGTGGTAGTGGACCTTGAAGGAAGGGTAGTGGAAGGAAAACTCAATCCATCTTCGGATACTCCAACGCACCTTGAGCTCTACAGGAACTTCGAAAAAATCGGCGGAGTCGCTCATACCCATTCTTCCTGGGCCTGTGTCTTTGCTCAGGCGCAAAGGAGCATCCCCTGCCTTGGTACCACTCAGGCGGATACCTTCTTCGGCCCTGTTCCATGTACCCGCCTCCTGACCCGGGAGGAGATTGAAAGAGAGTACGAGCGGGCAACAGGCAGGGTGATCGTGGAGTGTTTCCGGGATCTTGACTACGAGGCGATTCCCGGGGTGCTTGTGGCTGGTCACGGTCCCTTCACCTGGGGGAAAGACCCCATGGACGCGGTCCATGCAAGCGTTGTGCTTGAAGAAGTGGCAAAGACCACCTATTACGCTTTGCTTTTGAATCCCACGTTAGAGAGCATTCCCCGGGCACTTCTTGAGAAGCACTTTTTCCGAAAGCACGGGCCAGGGGCATACTACGGTCAGAGGAGGGAAACGTGAGGTACCAAACCCTTAAGGTGGTGGCAAATCGAGTGGAGGCGGAGCTCATCCGGGGGTACCTTGAGGCGGAGGGTATCCGGGTACTTTTAAGGCCCGCTACAAGTCCCTACGGAGGAACAGCCTACTTTGGTGACACAGGACCTTTTGAGGTCCAGGTCCCTGAGAGGAGTTTCGCCAGGGCCCGGGGGATTCTGGCAGGACTTGAGGAAAAGGGTGAGGAAAGGATATAATATCATTGTCCTTTGAAGGAGGGGGAAATTTGGCAGAGCATATCGATGTCCTAGTGAGGCGGCGTCGCCGCGAGGAACGACGTTTTCAGCTGCTCCTTTTCCTTCCTACCATTGTGTTCCTCGTCCTCATGGTGCTTTTTCCTCTTGTGTACTCTGTGCGCATCAGCTTTTATGACTACGTCCGTGGCCGGGAGCCCCGCTTCATCGGTTTTGGCAATTACGCGCAGCTTTTCCGGAGCGAGCAGTTCTGGCTGGTGACCTGGGTCACCCTTCGCATCACCCTGANGTGCCTTGCGATTGAAATGGGACTGGGACTGCTCCTTGGTTTTGCCCTGAGTCAGAAGGTTCCGGGAATGGGTGTTTTTCGGGTCCTCATTTTCCTTCCCATGATGCTCGCCCCTCTTGTGGCTGGTCTTTTCTGGCGATTGCTCCTTGACCAGACGTTTGGGCTTGTGAACTTCTTCCTGGAACGGCTTGGGTTTCAGGCTGTGGAATGGCTCACCGATCCCCGNTTTGCCATCTGGGGTATCATCATTACCGATGTCTGGCAGTGGACGCCCTTTGTGGTGCTCCTTATTCTGGCAGGCCTTGGCACCATCCCCCAGGAACTCCAGGAGGCAGCGACCCTTGACCGGGCAAGTCCCTGGATGCGCTTTCGGAACATCTACCTTCCGTATCTGCGCATGCCCATTCTCCTTGCAGTCCTTTTCCGATCCATCGATACCCTCAAAATGTTCGACGTCCCCTACATCCTCACTGGTGGAGGGCCGGGAGACCTTACCACCACCCTTTCGCTTCTCGGGTACCGGAACCTCTTTTCCTTCTTCAAAGTCGGGGTAGCTTCGGCCATTTCCTGGTTTGTTGTGATTATTGTCAACGTTCTGGTGAACGTTCTCCTCAAAATCCTGAGTCCCCGCAGGAAAATCCCCCGGGAGATGGTGGATACCGGGTTGTGAGGGGTCAGTATGCGTGAAGAAGCAAAGATAGTCATCCGACGAGTGGTCTTTCTGGTTGTGGCTCTGGGCATCACCCTGGCCTTTATGTTCCCCCTGGTCTGGGTTGTCCTTGCTTCCTTGAAGACCCGTCTGGAAATCTTTGTACTCCCACCGAAGTGGATTTTCCTCCCTACCCTTCAGAACTATCGGGATATTCTCCACTCTGACTTCCTGTACCAGCTCAAAAACAGCCTCCTCGTTGCGGCGATTTCCACCGGGGTTTCCCTGGTCTTTGGCAGTCTCACAGCTTATGGTTTCTCCCGGTATCCCATCCGGGGCAGCGACAACATCCTTTTCTGGATTCTGTCACTCAGGATGCTGCCTCCTATAGCGGTGGTCATTCCTTTCTACCTTCTTTTCCGTTCTCTGGGGCTTCTCGATACGACCCTGGCGCTTGTCCTTGTGTACTGCATCTTCAACATTTCCTTTTCCATCTGGGTCCTTAAGGGCTTTTTCGACGAAATTCCCATAGAGCTTGAGGAGGCGGCAAAACTCGATGGGTATTCCCCTGCCCAGGTGTTCTTCAGGGTGAGCCTCCCCCTTGTCCGGCCTGGACTGGCCACCACCGCCATCTTTTGCCTCATCCAGTCGCTCAACGAATTCCTCGTGGCCCTGACCCTGACCACAAGGAAAGCCGTCACGGCCCCGGTGGGACTGGCAAAGCTCCAGACCTTTCTTGGGACTGACTGGGGGCGAATTTCTGCAGCGGCGGTGATTTTCATGGTTCCCGTTGTGGTGTTCACGGTGTTTGTGCGGAATGAGCTCATCAGGGGCATGAGTTTCGGGAGGATGCGGTAGATGGCAACCCTGGTGCTTGAGAAGCTCAACCTCTGGTATGGGAAGCATACCCATGCGGTTCGAGACGTGGACCTCGTGGTGGAAGACGGAGAACTTTGTGTTTTCCTTGGCCCTTCGGGGTGCGGGAAGACCTCAACCCTCAGGATGATCGCGGGATTCGTTCGACCCACCTCAGGGAAGATTTACCTTGATGGGCAGGTCATCAACGACCTCTATCCCGGGGACCGGAACGTGGCCATGATTTTCCAGAGTTACGCCCTGTACCCGCACATGACCGTTCGGGAGCAGCTCGCCTTCCCCCTCCAGGCCAGGCGTCTTTCCCGGCAGGAGATCGCAAAGCGTGTGGAGGAAATTGCCCATTTCCTGCATCTTGAGGATTTCCTCGACCGGTACCCTCAGGAGCTCTCCGCAGGGCAAAGGCAGCGTGTGGCCATCGGCCGGGCGCTCATCCGTAAACCCCGGCTCTTCCTCATGGATGAACCACTGAGCCAGCTCGATGCCCGGCTCCGGGTGGAGATGCGGGCGAATCTCCGCAAGCTCCAGCAGGAGCTCCGGATCACCACCATTTACGTCACCCATGACCAGACCGAAGCCCAGGGTCTTGCGGACAAAATCATGGTGATGCACCAGGGGCGAGTGCAGCAGGTGGGGAAGCCCATCGAGATTTACGAAAATCCGGCGAACCTCTTCGTGGCGGGGTTCATCGGCATGCCGGCCATGAACTTCCTGCGGGGAGTCCTTGTGCGAGGAGAAAGACTTGCGTTTCAGGGGAACGGCGTGCGCCTTTGTTTCTCCAGGGAGCTTGAGGGGAAGCTGGTCGGTTTGCCACAGGAAGAGGTCATCCTTGGGATTCGTCCGGAACACCTCGTTCTTGCCTCGGAGGAGAAAGAGGAGAATACACTCACCGGTGAAGTATACGTGGTCGAGCCCCAGAGCAATGAGTACATTATTGACCTCAGGGTGGGTGAGGAAATCGTTAAAGTTCGGCTTGAGAAGCGCAACCTTCCGGGGTCTCCTCGAGGGGGAGAGAGGATGCGGGTCTTCTTCGAGGACCGCTACCTCTACGTCTTTGACCCGGTGACGGAGAAACGCCTTCTCTGAGGGGGAATGGGATGTCGGAGATTCGTCTGGAGAATGTCCGGGTCCGCTACGGGAAAAACGTGGTGCTCAGGGACGTGAGCTTCACCGTCCCCGAGGGGTCGCTGTGTGTCATTACCGGTCCCTCTGGGTGCGGGAAAACCACAGTGCTCCGGGTCATTGCAGGACTCACGAAACCCGAGCGTGGCATGGTGTACCTTGGGGGGAAACCGGCTCTCCACATCCTTCCCGGAGAGCGGGACGTGGCCATGTGTTTCCAGACCTTTGCCCTGTACCCGCACATGACCGTTCGGGAGAACTGGATGTTCCCTCTCTATGCGGAGAAACTCTCCCCGCAGGAAATGGCGCGACGCATCGAAGAGGTGACCCGGCTCCTTCACATGGAGTTCCTCCTTGACCGCTATCCGGGACAGCTCTCAGGAGGCCAGCAGCAGCGGGTGGCCCTGGGCAGGGCCCTGGTTCGCCGGCCCAAAATCTACCTTCTGGATGAACCCCTAGGGAATCTCGACGCAAAGCTCCGAGTGGAGATGCGAGCAGAAATCCGGAAAATTCAGGAGACCCTGGGCATCACCACGGTTTACGTCACCCACGATCAAACCGAAGCCCAGGCGGTGGCTGATATCATGGTGGTTATGGATTTCGGTGAGGTAAAGCAGGTGGGGACTCCTGAAGAGGTATACGAGAAACCCGAGAACCTCTTCGTCGCTGGGTTCATCGGCACGCCCCGGATGAACTTCTTTTCCCTTGAGGTTCAGGAGGGAAACGGTCAAGTTTTCCTTGTCTCCCAGGCGTTTTCGCTCCCCCTTGATGCGCACCAGGGGGCACTTTTGAGGAGACAGAATATCCCCAGGGTGATTCTGGGGGTTCGGCCAGAGAATGTTCTGTGTACGTTGCAACCTGGAAGTGGTTCGTTCCCTGCGGTACTTGAGGTTGTTGAGCCTCAGAGTAACGAGTATATCCTCACCTTGAGAAGGGAAGACGTGATCTTCAAAGCCCGACTTCGCCGGGATACCCTTGGTTTTACCCCTGAAGTGGGACAAAAGGTTTGGGTACGGTTTGAGGAAGGCTTCTGGCACCTCTTTGATCCCAGGACCGAGAGGCGACTCGAAGGGAGGGGGTGAGATACTCTCAAAACGCTATTCTCCGATTCCTCGAGAAAAAGTTGTGCTAAAAGGAGGCGAGAAAGGTGAAGCGGTGGCTTTTGTGGGTTGTGCTGGTGTTCTTTGTGGGAAGCAGTGTGGCGTTGGCGGAGGAGGTTACCCTGCGAATTCTGAGCCTTCCCTGGCCGCAGACACCGGTTGAGCAACGGCTGGCGAACGAAATTTTCACCCAGAAGACCGGCATCAAAGTCGTTATTGAAAGCCCTCCATATCAGTTTGTGGAGTACAAGATTCGGGAGATTATCGACAGCAGAAGCGACGAATACGACCTTTTCGAGTACGACAGCCAGTGGATTGGAGAGATGGTCCTTGCAGGAGGTCTGGAGCGCCTTGACACTCCGGAGTACCTGTTCTCGCCAGAGAGCACCATCGACTTCGAGAAAGATTTCATCCAGGGGTTTGCCACCTACATCGGGAAGTTCCCCACCCTGGGGGACGATGCCCTGCTTCCTGGAGAGGCCTGGAAGAACTACGCCGATAAACCCCTTTACGGACTTCCCTGGACCTGTGGAGGGCTGATTTTCAGCTACCGCAAGGACCTCTACGCAGAGGCCGGTATCCCCGGTCCCCCCGATACCTGGGATGAGATGCTGGAGTACGCGAAGAAACTCACTGTAGACCTTGACGGTGATGGGAAGATCGACCGTTACGGCATGGCCTGGTACGCCACACGCCTGAGTGACGGCATCACCCAGCAGTGGCTTCCCTTCCACTTCTCCTTTGGCGCGGAACTCTGGGACCCCAAGACCTGGACGGCTCAGGGCATCATCAACTCCGACCGGGCGGTTGAGGCACTCCAGTTCTTTGTGGACTTTAACCTGAAACACAAGGTGGTTGACCCGGCCACGGCCAACTGGTTTGTGGATGAGATTATGAACGCTGCGACCCAGGATAAATGCGCCATGTGGTTCACCTGGGTGAGCTTCGCCAATGTCGCCGATAACCCCGCCCTCTCGAAGACCGCCGGGAAATGGGGCTACACTGTCATGCCCGGGTACCGGGATCCACAGACCGGCCAGATTCGACGGGCCTCCACCTTCGGCTCCCAGGGCATCGGTATTAACGCATTCTCGAAGCACAAAAAGGAGGCCTGGCTCTATCTGCAGTGGCTGAAGTCCTACGAGATTGAGAAGATGCTCGTCGATGATCCGACTGCCGGGTACGCCAGTGCCCGCACGGACCTTCTTGAGTACCAGAAGCAGTTCGAACCGAAGTGGGCCTCTATCCGAACCATCATCGAAGGCATTGCCCGGGATGTCTGGACGTGGCCCGAGTATGCTGAGCTCCTTGACATTCAGCAGCGAGAGCTCAACCTTGCCTACATTGGGAAGAAGACCCCCAAGGAAGCCCTGGACAACATTGCCCTTCTGCAGCAGCAGGTGCTCGACACAAGCCCGAATAATCCCAAAAACCNGTNAGNGCAAAAGGGGAGGGTGTTTGCCCTCCCCTTTGCTTTTGAGGGAGGGAAGAATATGCCGGACAGGGTTCGGGTCGGCATTATCGGTTCCCGTTTTGAGGCGGAAATCCACGCCATTGCCTTTCAGAAGATTCCCCACGTTGCAGAAGTTGTGGCCGTTGCTTCCCCAACGCCAGGACATGCCGAGGCTTTTGCAAGGCGTTTTGGCATTCCTCGCTTCTACACCGATTACCGGAAAATGCTTGAAGACAAGGACATCGATATGGTCACCATCTGTGCCCCGAACTACCTCCACGCCCAGATGACTGTTGACGCGGCGCAGAGTGGCAAGCACGTGGTGTGCGAGAAACCGCTTTGCATGAACCTTGAGGAAGCTGACCGGATGATCGAGGCCTGCAGGGAGAACAGGGTTTTCCTCTTCTACGCCGAGGAACTCTGTTTCACCCCCAAGTACGTCCGGGCCAAGGAGCTCGTTGACGAGGGGGCTTTAGGGAAGGTGTACCTCGTCAAGCAGAGCGAGAAGCACTTCGGACCACATTCTGACTGGTTCTGGGATGTGGAACGTTCCGGTGGCGGCGTCCTCATGGATATGGGGTGCCATGGGATTGAATTCGCCAGGTTTATCCTGGGAAAGCCAAAGGTGAAAAGTGTCTATGCCCACCTTGGGACCTATGTGCATCGGGAGAAAACTCGGGGTGATGACGAGGCGGTCACCATTGTGGAATTCGAAAACGACGCCTACGCCATTATCGAGAACAGCTGGGCCAAGCGAGGTGGGATGGACGATCGGGCAGAGATTTACGGCGAGGGCGGTGTGACCTATGCCGTGCTCCACATGGGGATTTCTCTTGTGACCTACAGCGAATACGGGTACGGATATGCAGTGGAGAAAGCCCCGACGACGAAGGGGTGGACCTTCACGGTGTATGAAGAAATCTGGAATTATGGGTTTCCTCAGGAGATGGAACACTTTGCCCGCTGTGTCCTGGGTCTGGAGCAACCAAAAGAGACGGGAGAGGATGGGAAGGCCGTTCTTGAAATTCTCTGTGCTGCCTACGCTTCGGCGGGGGAGGGGAGGAAGATTACTTTCCCCTTTGAGGCACGGGGAGTCCGCAAGCCCATTGACCTCTGGTTGAGGGGCTTATGAATCCCAAGGCGGTCTTTCTTGGTGCTCAGGAGATTGCCCGCCTCCATGAGGCATCGCTGCGAATGCTTTCTGAAGTTGGTGTTCTGATTCCTGACGAAGAGATTGTGGCGTTGCTCTGTGCCCATGGTGGGGAAAAGAAAAATGGCCGGGTTCTTTTGCCTGCAGCCCTTGTGGAGAAAAGTATTGCGCAGGCGGGAAAATCCTTCCACCTGTACGGGCGGGATGGGAAAAGGTCAGTTGCCTTTGCCCAGGGGGCAATGGTTTTCTGTTCCTCTCCCGGACAGTTTGCCCTTTTTGATGGTGAAAAGCGGCGGGAACCGAGAAAGGCAGACTTCCTCCAGGCGATCCACCTTGCCCATCACCTTCCCCACATCGATGTGGTTGGAGGACTGTTTCTCCCCGCCGAGTACCCTCCCCAGAGAAGAGAAGTGTACATGGCCCGGGAACTTTTTGCCCGAACCGATAAACCGGTATTCCTCTGGTTTTCCCGAAAGGAGAACTTCGCCTCCGTTTTTGCCATGAGCGCAGTGTGCGCAGGAAGTGAAGAGGCAGCCCGGGATGAACCCCGTCTTTTCGCTTTTCTTGAGCCGATAAGCCCTCTGCGTTTTCCTCAAGAAGGCCTTGCCATTCTCAAAGAGGCGGTGGCTTTAGGGCTTCCGGTCATGATTGGGCCCATGGTCCAGGCAGGGTCCACAGGTCCTGTGACCCTGGCGGGGACCCTGGCCCAGGAGAATGCCGAAATCCTTGCCGGTGTTGTGATTGCTGAACTCCTTCGCCCCGGGACTCCTATCTGCTATGGGGGTATTCCCCATGTCATCGACCCAAGGACCGGGATGATTTCCTTTGGTTCTCCAGAGCAGGGGCTCTTGAGTCTGGCCATGGCCGAGCTTGGGGCATCATATGGGTTCCCGGTGTACGTCAATGTGGGGCTTACGGACAGTTGCGCTTTCGATCCGCAGAATGGATGGGAGAAGGGTGTAACGCTCATCCTTGGGATGCTTGCCGGAGCCACAACTTTTGGGCATATGGGTATTGTGGGCAGTGACCAGGGAGGAAGTCTCTGGCAGCTTGTCCTTGACAACGAGCTCATCGGCTTTTGTAAGCGCGTGGTGCGAGGGTTCTCCATCGATGAGGAGACCCTTGCCTTTTCTGCCATACGTGAAGGTGTACAAGAAGGTTCTTTCCTGCCGCTTCCACACACGGTACGGTGGTTGCGAGAGGAACTCTGGGTTCCTCCCTTGAGCTTTCGGGGGACTTTCCGTGCAGGGGAGGGAATTCTTGAGCGCATCCGGACTTTTCTGGAAGAGGTATTTTGCCTGCCTCTTCCGCTTCTTGAGGAAGAGAAGCTCCGGCAGCTTGATAGCTTTTTGCCTTGGGAGGGTGAGCCATGCCAGGGGTGCTCTGGGGTGAAATGACGGCCTGGGAGGTTGAGAAGCAGAGGGAGGTTTCGGGGAGAGTCATTGTCCCCTGTGGTTCCACTGAACAGCACGGGAAACATCTCCCCACTGCAACGGACACTTTCTGTGTCCTTGAGGTGGCAAAGCTTGTGGCTGAGCACTGCGATGCGGTGGTGGCTCCACCGCTCTTTTTCGGTCTTTCGTACCCTCACCGGGGATTTCCCGGAACCATTGAGCTTTCTCTTGAAACCTATCTCCGGGTGATCCAGGACATCGCTCTATCCCTTGCCCGGGGAGGGTGGAAGAAGATTGTCTTCCTCAACGGTCACTACGATAACCTCTACGCCATCGCCTATGCCCTGGCGGAAGTCGCGCCTTCCTTCCCCCCAGGAACCATCGCCTATACCCTTTCCTACTGGGAAGGACTCTCAGGCGAGGCTTCCTCGGTATTTACCGAAGGAGGACGGGGGCTCCATGCCGGTCTTGGAGAAACAGCGCTTTGTCTTGCCATACGTGGGGAACTGGTAAGAAGGGATGGTATGGAAGAGGAATTCCTCGCTCGCTCTCCCCTGCCATCTCCGGTGCACGTGGCGTATTTTCTGACCCATCCCGGGTCGCTTTTTAAGGTGACGGTAAGCGGTGTGTGGGGGGATCCCCTTCCCGCCACCGAGGAAATTGGGAAAAATCTCCTGAAAGAGCTTGTCGAGTCCTGTACAAGGCTTATAATAGAAATAGAGGAAGTCTTTGCTGCTTTGCCCAAACGGCACTAAGGAGGGGGGCCTGGGGAGTCTTGAACCCTTGACNTGGCTGACTCCCCGGGTGCACCCAAGCTGCAGAAGATGATACTGCGCATCCTGGCAAAAATCAAGCGTTCTTTGAAGAGATATTCCGGTTTTCCCCGCTGGGTTCCCTGGGAACTCCTCTGTTCTTCTCAGAGTATCCTCTTAGGGGATTTCCTGCCGAAGGGAGGTCGATGGAGGACTCATGATTCAAACTGTTCATCTCACCAAGGAGTTCAACGGATTCAAAGCGGTGGATGACCTGAATCTGCGGGTGGAGAAGGGGGATATCTACGGATTCCTGGGACCAAACGGTGCGGGAAAAACCACAACTATTATGATGATTCTCGGCCTCATTCCTCCCACAAGTGGCAAGGTCTTCCTCCTCGGGGAGGAGCTCAGGCCCAACAATGTGGAGGTGAAGCGGCGCATTGGTGTGGTTTCGGAGAACCAGTACTTCTACAAGGAGATGACGGCCGAGGAGTACCTTACTTTCTTCGGGGAACTGTATGAAGTTCCGAATGTGCGCAGGCGTATCGATGAGCTTCTTGAGGCAGTGGGCCTGCGTAACGACCGGAATAAGAAGCTCGGAGCGTACTCCAAGGGAATGCAGCAGAAACTCGCCTTTGCCCGGGCCCTGCTCCACGATCCAGAGCTCCTCATCCTTGATGAGCCAGTTGCCAACCTCGATCCCACAAGCATCAAGCAGATTCGGGACCTCATCGANGAGGAGAACCGGCGAGGACGAACGGTTTTCGTGTCCTCTCACCTCCTTTCTGAGGTGGAGAGACTCTGCAAAAAGGTAGCCATCATCAACCGGGGAAAGCTNTTGGCCGAGGACACCATGGACAACATCAAGCGTCGCCTTACCGATACCATCCATATGGAAATCGAGCTTTCAGCAAATGCCGAGAGCCTTGCATCTTCTCTTTCCGAGCTNCCCTTCGTCAAGGGATTCACCGTTGAGGGGAACCGGCTTGAGGTACACCTCAGAACCGAGAGGGATTACCGCCTGGACCTTTCCCGCTTCCTCTACGAAAAGGGTTTCCTCNTCCTCACTATGAAGACCAAGGAGATGAGTCTTGAGGAAGCCTTCATCACCATCACCCAGCAGAACATCTCCTTACTCGCCCAGGGGGAGGGAAACGCATGAGGCGCCTGCGGACTGGAGGCATTATTGCCTTGGGCCTTGGTGTGCTCGTAGCCGTACTCTTTGTGGTGGCCTATTTTACCACCCAGGTCAACTATGGTATTCTCAAGGGAACGGTGGTGGACCTGTACTCTCAAGATGTGGTGCGCAAGCTCACCATCACCATCGATGGGAGGTCAGACATCCTCTTCCGGAGTAAAGAATACCAGCTCACGAGGATTCCNCCTGGGAAACACGTTCTTAAGGCTGAGGCGCCGTACTACTATCCTTTCTCTCAGGAGCTTGAGATCAGGCGCGGGGTGAACGTTTTCAACTTCACCATGGAGGGGAAGGAGATCCCGGACCTTGCAGGGATCATCTGCTTTGCCGATCCGACGGACAGGGGTATTGAGATTGAAATCCGCTTCAAGGATTCGAAGGGCATTGGAATTTCCGATTTTCCGGGGATGCCGCTCCAGTTTGAGGGCAAGCTCTACGTCCGGGAAGGAGACGAGGAGAATTACTCCAGGGGACGGCTCATCTACGAGGGACCAATAGAGCTTTTCTGGGACCCCAAGGCGTACCTTGCCCGGAACAAGGGCCTCATTCCCTGGGAGAAAATCCAGGTTGACCGGGAAAAGGAAAAGTACGGGCTCCTTGAAGTTCTCCTGCGCACGCCCCAGGGGGATTTCACAGAGTTTATTGAGGACGTGGAACTCCAGAAGAGGGAGGAGTGACCATGCGTACCTTCAGAGTTATGAAAACGCTCTTNAGGCGGGATTTTCTGTACTCCCTCTATAGCCTTGGCTACTACGTGGCTAGTCTTTGTTTCCTTTTTCGTTTCATCCTTCATCCTCAAGAATTTCCTCGATAGCATCGGTGAGGAAGACATCCTCGTCTCCGCATACCCCCTCAACTACCCTCTCTACATCACTCTGGTCATCATCTCGCTCTACCTTGTAATTCTCTCCGGGGTTTCCATCTCCCGGGAACGGGAGCAGGGAACCTTGGAGGTCCTCTTCTACGGCCCTGTGACGCCGGGAAGTTTCCTCTGGGGGAAGTACCTGAAAGACCTGTGCCTTGGCATGGTGGCCCTGGGCTTTACGGCCCTGTACTTCTACCTCGTCAGCGTTCTCACGAATATCGGTTTCACCATGGGTCTTGTGAAGGCGCTCATCATGAGCATCTTCCTCATCTCCTGTGTGGTGAGTTTTGGCCTTTTCGTTTCGTCACTCACCGGGCGGATTCGAAGCTCCGTTCTGGCCCTGGTGGCGATTCTTGGAGCTTTTCTGGCCATCCAGTTTGCCTACAACGCTCTCCTCGGCTTTGAGAAGGAATCGCTCTCGGTTCCCATGCTCTACGTCCGCCAGGCTATGTCCTATGTCTTCCGGGGTATCAGCTGGATTTCCCCCTTTTGCGTATCTCAGTCGGGGACTCGACAGCGTGGTGCTTGAGAATCCCCTCCTGTATCTGGCCAATATCGGGTATGCCCTCTTGTATTCCTTCATTTTCATGTTCCTTTCGGTGTACGTGATGAGCAAGAAAGGGGTGAAGGCATGAAGTCCCGGCTGGTCTTTCTGCTCCTTCTTGGCGTGTTCCTTTCCTCTGGATGGACGGCGCTGGCCCAGCCACCGGTGCGGGAGCAGCTTGTGTATTCGCTGACGTCCTTCAACGGCTCTACCTACAGCAAGAGCTTTGCTCCCCAGAGCGAGGATACCATCTATCTCATTGCCAACACGAATAACATCGTCAATCCTCGCAAGACCATCGTTTACTACTGGCCGATTACTCGCCGGTACATGGCCGGTTTCAGCACGCTGAATGAAGCTGTTCCTGGGAAACTCGAGATTCTCCAGGGTGGGAAGGTCATCGCCACCCTTGAGGAACAGAAATACGTCCTGTATTACCCCGAGGGCTACTTTTCGGAGAAGACCATCATGTACCTCAATGAGGAAGCCGATGCAGCCCACGAAAGGTATAAAAAAGCCATGGACGAGTTCAACGCCAAACTCAAGGAGTACTACGAGGCCATGCGGAAGTACCGGGAGGATTTAAACAAATTCTTCGAGGAAGTCCGTCGGCGGAGGGAAGCCGGAGAAACGGGACCCCTGGATATTCCCATTCCGAAGGAACCTTCTCCTCCGGAGTTTGTGAACTTCTACGTTTCTGAACCGGCCACAGGCTTTGTGGTCAACCTCCCTCCCGGGCACTACGAAATCCGGGTGCGGCTTGAGGATGGGACCATTCTTGAGGGGAGCGAAAAGAAGCTCGTGGTCTTCACCTCCCGAAGAAAGGGGGGCATTGGCTACGAGATTATCCCTGGAAACCGCTGGACGAAGCGCGAGAACTGTGACGATCCTTCCTGGATTATCCATGCCGTGGGCAAAAACGAGCTCTACTTCAACCCCTTCACTCAGGAGGAGTACAACGAGCTCTACCACAACAAACTCCAGGACCCCCAGAACATCGGTCGGATAGAGCGCTGGAAATGGGTGCACGTAGACCCGGTGAAGGACGCCACGCTCCTCTTTGGTCGGGGGAAAGAGGTGCTGAAGACGGTCACCCGGGCTCCCTATTTTGTGAAGCAGATTCCCGGTCCTGAGCTCGGGTACGAGATCGTGGATTACGACGAGGATCTGAAAAAGCGTGGGTACAAGCCGACTTTCGAGAGTTACAAGGTTATCCTTGGTCCTGAGCTTCCCAAGGTCGATTACACCATCCAGACTGTGGCTTCTGAGAACCAAATGCCCCTTCCCAAAAGCGAACGCACCATCCGGCTTTTACGAAAAGCCTATAGCATGTATCTCTATCCCCTGGCTTTCCTTCCTCTTGCAGTGGGGGCGGGCATCGTCATCGCCCGGCGGGCCCGGATTGAAACCTGAGCGTGTTCCGGGAAGTCCTCTTTGTCGACCGCCTGAACCGCTTTGTGGTTCTCTGTGAAGAAGGTGGGCGGAGATTCCCCGCCCACCTTCCCAATCCCGGGAGGCTCTGGGAGATTCTCCTGCCTGGACGGGTGCTTCTTCTTGAAGACCGCGGGAAAGGGGACATGCCCCGGGTATGGGGCGCCCTCCTTGGAGAAGAGGTGGTATGCCTTCATACGACCTCGGCGGCTTCTGTAGCGAGAAAACTCCTTGAAGAGGGGTGCCTTGAGGATTTAGCAGGTTTCAGAGTGGTGGGAACAGAAATCCCCCTTGGGAACTCTCGCCTGGATTTCCTCCTCAAGCGGGGCAGGGAAAAGATATTTCTTGAGGTCAAATCCTGTACCCTCTTTTTCGACGGCCTGGCCATGTTTCCTGATGCTGTAACGGTACGAGGACGAAAACACGTGGAGCTTCTGGCGGACCTCGGAGGTGCTGTGCTTTTTGTGGTGCATGTTCCCTCGCCTTTTGCCTTTCTCCCCGATTTCCATACCGATCCCGAGTTCGCTTCGACCCTTTACGTCGCCCGGGAAAGGGTCCTCATTCGCGCGGTGGCGGTGCGCTGGGATATGAGGGGGCATTTCCAGTACTCCCACATCCTCAATCTCCCCTGGGAGGTCTACGAGAGGGAAGCGAGGGATCAGGGGAGTTACCTGCTTTCGGGGTATCTCCCTGAAACGCGCCGGATTGCCGTCGGAAGACTGGGAGAGCTGGATTTCCCCCAGGGTTTCTACGTTTACGTCGGTTCGGCCATGCGGGGCCTTTCGGGGAGAATCCGGCGACATCTCAGGAAGCGGAAACGAAACCACTGGCATATCGATGCGCTTCTCCCTTTCCTTGGGGACATTCGTGTATTTCCCGTCCGGAGTTCGGAACGCCTGGAATGTGCCATTGCCCGGGAACTCGAAAAGGCAGCCCGGCCCGTTCCGCACTTTGGGGCTTCAGACTGTTCCTGCGAAAGCCACCTCTTCTTCCTGCCCCAGCCACCGCTCAAAAGCGCTTCCTTTGTTGAAGTGCTCTTGCGCTTCCGCATGGGACGGATTGCCAGAATGCTGCAAGAGAGAAAGTAGGCTCCACGGCCATTGACTGGGAAAAGAGGAAGCTTTATAATCTAAAGCGGTCAAAATCCTATTCTCAGGGGGTGAGAAGGGGAAAAGGAGAGAGCTCTTCTCAAGGAAGTTTGCAGGGGATTTTCTGTTCTTTCGCGGAATTTCTGTGAAATTTCTCTTCAGGGGGGATGTGCTCGATGGAATGGCGCAGGTTAAGTGTTGTGCTGTTGTCCGTGGTCTTTGTGTTGGGGTTTGTTTTTGGAGCGCTTGCTCAGGAAGGTGCATCAGAGCTTGAAATCCAGACTGCCAATGCAGCCTTTGAAGCCGCAGACAAAGGGAATCCCGATCCGGCCTGGAAAGGGCAGAAACTCACCATTGCTGTGTACTCTGCAGGTCCCCGTGGTGCCATCTCCGGTCCTCTGTACTTCTGGCGTCCCTACTTTGAGAAGCTCACCGGTGCTACCTACGACATCGTAGAAATTCCCTTCGGAGAACTCCGGGAAAAGATTTTCACCGACCTCATGACCGGTACCGGCACCTACGACATCATCGTCGGTCCGAGCTGGTTCTACGGCGACTACATCATGAACGACTGGATTGTCCCCGCTCAGGAATTCTTCAACGACCCTCGCATGCCCAAATGGGAGCCTGAATCCATCGCCCTCCCGGTCCGGGAACTCTACATGTGGGGTGACAAACTCGTCGGGTTCAACAACGACCACGATGGCCAGGTGATCTACTACCGCCGGGACATCCTGAGCGATCCGAAGTGGCAGGAGGAGTTCAAGAAAGAGAAAGGCAAGGATATGCCCACCCCACCATGGACCTGGGAAGAGGTCTACGAAATCTGCGACTTCTTCAACGGCAAGGACTGGAACGGTGACGGTGAGCCGGACTACGGTATCAGCATGCATCTTAAAGTCGGTGGGCAGGGCTTCTTCCACTTCATGGCGCTTTCCGCACCATACGTTGTTTCTCCGGCCCCGGGAGATGATCCCGCCAAGGTGACCCGCTACCACAACGTGTACTGGTTTGACCCTGAAACCATGGAGCCCCTCGTGAATACCCCTGGGTTTGTTGAGGCGCTGAACATGCTCATCAAGCTCTCCAAGACCGGACCTTCCGCGATGTTCGGCTGGAGCCTTGGTGAGGCGTGGGATGCGTTCCTGCGGGGCAAGGCCGTCATGTGCTGGTCCTGGGGCGACGTGGGCTCGCTGGCACAGCTTCCTGACCGTTCTGTCATCCAGGGTAAGCTCGGTGTAGCGCCTATTCCTGGAAGCGACAAGTACTATGACCTCGAGACGCAACAGTGGGTGCACAAGAAGAACTTTGTGGCCAACACTGTGGGCGCTTCCTGGCACGGCGTGATTTCGAAGTACTGCAAGAACAAGGAGCTCGCCGCTTACTTCCTCTCCTGGCAGGCCACACCGCAGATCAACCACTGGAACGTCGTCTGGGGCTGGACCGGTGTTGACCCCGGAACAAGCTACGACTTCCTGCAGCCGAGTGGGAAAGCAACAATCGAGGAATACGTGGCAACCGGGTACGATGCCGAGGATGCCCGCCAGTTCGTCACCGCTTATGAGGAAATGTGGACCAAGTACCCGCTGCGGCAGACCTACCTCCGTATTCCTGGAACTCCAGAGATGTGGGAAGTCTACGACATCCATCTCTCCGAGGCTGTGACTGGCCAGGTCTCCCCAGAGGAAGCTCTGAACCGCATTGCCGAGGAGTGGAAGGCCATCGTCGAACGCTACGGCAAAGACACCCTGAAGAAGATCTACCAGGAAGCCATTGGATACAAGCCCGAGTGATGAGCAAAGCAAAAGAAGGGGAAGGGACGAGGGCGTCCCTTCCCCTTCTTTTGTGTTCTGGGAAGGGAGAGTGGAAGATGCGGCGGAGATTGCGAGAAAAAGGGAATGCTTTTGTCATCCCTGCAATTTTCTGGGTGCTCACTTTTACGATTTTTCCCCTGGTGTACTCCTTCCGGGTGAGCCTCTCCAAGGTGCTCTACGGGAAGCTTGTGGGATTCGCTGGGGCGAGTAACTACCTCCGGATGTTTGGGGATTACCGTTTCTGGGGGACGCTTCGCTTCACGTTGGTTCTTGTCCTTATTAGCGTCTGTGCCACAACGGCGATAGGACTTGGTCTTGCCATTGTGTTCAACCGGAAGATGAAAGGGCTTCGGGCTTTCCGTTCTATCCTCACCATGCCGCTTTTCACCGCTCCGGTTGCCCTGGGGTATCTTGGCGTCATGATGTTTTATGAAGAAAACGGGCCCATCAACGTCCTTTTAAAGTACCTTGGCATGGGGAAGGTCCCCTGGCTCTCTCATCCCCTCTGGGCGACCCTGGCGATATGCCTTGTGGATATCTGGCAGTGGACCCCTTTTGCCTTTATTATCCTCCTTGCGGGGCTTCAGTCGATTTCTGACGAAATTTACGAAGCTGCGGTGATCGATACCTCTTCAGGCTGGGCCGTCTTCCGGTACATTACCTTGCCCCTGCTTTCTCCGGTTCTTGGCACGGTCATCATGCTCCGTATGGTTGACGCCTTCAAAGCCTTTGACATCCCCTTCAGCCTCACAAGTGGTGGACCGGGAACGGCCACCCGAACGCTCACCTTCTACATCTATACGCAAGGGTTGCGGAACTTCGACCTGGGGTACGCCAGCGCCATGGCCTATTTCCTCCTGGCCATCACCATGGTCATCGGGCT
>APCU01000009.1 GCA_000347575.1 Candidatus Caldatribacterium saccharofermentans OP9-77CS
GTCCGGATGGACAACCCCTTCCCGGGAATCTGTGGCCGGGCCTGCCACCACCCCTGCATGGAACACTGCCAGCGGGGCATGCTCGATGCGCCGCTCCGTATCCCGTACCTCAAGCGGTTTCTTGCCGATTTCGAGCGCGGTCTTGGCAAAGCGCTCCTTCCGGAAGCCCGGAGAGAACGTTCCGAGAAGATTGCGGTTGTCGGTGCAGGACCGAGTGGCCTGAGCTGCGCGTATTTTTTGCGTCTTCTTGGGTACCAGGTGGTGGTCTTTGAAGCGCAAAGTCACCCTGGAGGCATGATGCGTTTCGGCATTCCTCCGTATCGCCTTCCCCGGGATGTGGTGGAATGGGACATCCGGGCGTTGCAGGAGCTTGGGGTGGATATTCGCTGCAACACCGCCTGGGGAAGGGATTTCCTCCTCCAGGACCTCTTTGCCCGGGGGTTTTCTGCGGTGTACCTTGCCTGTGGGGCCTGGAAGGGCGCAAGGCTCGGGATTGAAGGGGAGGACCATTCCCAGGTCCTCGACGGCCTGGCGTACCTCCTTCGCTGCCACCGTTGCGAAGACGTTCCCAGGGCCGAGCGTATTGCCGTGATTGGTGGAGGGAACGTGGCCATTGACTGTGCCCGGACTGCCCTCCGTCAGGGGGCAAAAGAAGTCACCGTGTACTACCGCCGTTCCTTCGACGAGATGCCTGCCCGCCCGGAAGAGGTCGAGGAGGCAAAGGAAGAGGGCGTGGAGTTCGTCTTCTGTGCCGCACCGAAGCGTTTCGTTGAGGTCAACGGGAAACTCCTCCTCGAGATGGCTGGGGTCAGGCTCTGTGCTCCGGACGAGTCGGGGAGGCGGCGGCCCGAAATCGTCCCGGGGAGCGAGTTCACCGTCTCTGCGGACCTCTACATTGTGGCGACAGGCCAGAAGGTGGTCGTTCCCGAAAAGGAAGGTCTCGAGCTCACCCCATGGGGGACGGTGAAGGTGGGGAGGAATCTTGCGACCTCCCTTCCTGGGGTGTTCGCCGGAGGGGATCTCGTCCTTGGGCCGGCGACCCTTGTTGAGGCCATTGCCCACGGAAAGCGGGCTGCGTACGCCATCGATGCGTACCTTCGGGGAGTGCCCTTTGAAGAGCAGCGCCTTTCGCCTGCTCCGCTTGCCATCCCCTGGGGGGAACGGAAAAACCCTGGGGAACCCCCAAGGAAGCTTGAGGTGTCCAAGCGGATCACAGGATTTGCTGAGGTGGTTTCCGGATACACTGAGCAAGAAGCCCGGGATGAGGCACAGAGGTGTCTCTCCTGTGGTGGGTGTGCGGAGTGCCTGAGGTGTATTGAAGCGTGCAAGAGGAACGCCATACGCCACGAGGATGAGGTGCGCTTGCGAGAGCTCAGGGTGGGAGCCATCGTCTACGCCACCGGGACTGAGGTGTTCGATCCGGCGAAGCGCCTTCGAGAACTCGGGTACCGGAAGTACCCCAACGTCATCACAAGCCTTGACTTTGAGCGAATCCTCAGCGCTTCCGGTCCCACAAAGGGGAAAGTCGTCCGGCCCTCTGACGGAAAGGTTCCACGGAAAATCGCCTTCGTGCAGTGTGTGGGCTCCCGGGATCGGGAGCGGGGCGGTTCCTACTGTTCCTCGGTGTGCTGCATGTACGCCATCAAAGAGGCGCTTGTTGCCATGGAACACCTCCGGGTGGAAGGGGAAATGTCCTGCTGTGCGCCTGCCCCTGCGGGAGGGGATGTTCCCCTCGAGGTCACCGTTTTCCTCATCGACATGCGGGCCTTCGGGAAGGATTTCGAGAGGTACTACGAGCGGGCAAAGGCCTCAGGGATCCACTTTGTCCGGGGACGGGTGAGCCACATTACTGCTTCTGGCGACGGCGACCCGGTGGTCTTCTACGTTGACGAAGGCGGGAAAAAACAAAGCGAAACCTTTGACCTTGTGGTGCTCTCTGTGGGACTCTGTGTCCCGGACGAGGAGAAAGAGCGCCTTGCCCGCTGTGGTGTGACCCTTGACGGCGAGGGCTTTCCGTACTTTGCCGACTTTGGGACGCGGGAGGTCCGGCCGGGAATCTTCGTGTGCGGGAGCCTTGCCGGTCCCAAAGACATTCCGGGAACGGTGGTCGAGGCAAGTGCCGTGGCGTCTGAGGTCGGGTCGTTCCTTGCCCCGTCTCGCTTTCGCCTTGTTCGGGAAAAGACCTATCCTCCGGAGCGGGATGTCACCGCTTCGCCGCTTCGAATCGGGGTCTTCGTGTGCCGCTGCGGGATCAACATCGCCGGAGTTGTGGACACAAAAGCGGTGGTGGAGTGGGCNCAGAANCTCCCCGGNGTGGTGTTCGCTGAGGAGAACCTGTACACCTGTTCCCAGGACACTCAGGAGCGCATCAAGGCGAAGATTCAGGAACTTGGGCTCAACCGGGTCGTGGTGGCTTCCTGCTCTCCAAGAACACACGAGCCCCTCTTCCGGGAAACCCTGAAGGAAGCGGGTCTCAACCCTTACCTTTTCGTGATGGCCAATATCCGTGACCAGTGTTCCTGGGTCCACCAGGAGAAGAAGGAAGAGGCCACCGAGAAGGCGAAAGACCTCGTGGCGATGGCAGTGGCGAAGGCCGCTCTCCTTGAGCCCCTTGCCCCTATTCCCGTTCCTGTGGAGAAAGGGGTTCTGGTCATCGGCGGGGGGCTTTCGGGGATGACCGCTGCCCTGGAGGCGGCGCGGCAGGGTGTTTCAGTGTACCTTGTGGAACGGGAAAAGGACCTTGGAGGACAGAGTCCCCCGTACACCGTTGAAGGNAAAGACCTTGAGAAGCTTCGGGAGAAACTCAAAAGAGAGATTGCCGAAAACCCGAGGATTACGGTTTTCCTTGAGAGCAGCGTCCTTGAGGTCAACGGCTTTGTGGGGAACTTCGAGAGCGTTGTGTGCGAGAGAGGAACCCTCCACACCCTGAAGCACGGGGGCATCATCGTTGCCACGGGCGGTAGGGAGTACCGTCCCCCGGATGGAGCGTTCCTCTATGGCAGGGACCCGAGGGTCCTCACCCAGAGGGAGCTTGAAGCCGGTATCCACGCAGGGACCTTCTCGCCCCCGGGGCGGGTGGTCATGATCCAGTGCGTGGGTTCCCGGAATGCAGAGCATCCTTACTGCAGCCGGGTGTGCTGCATCCAGGCGGTGAAAAACGCCCTGCGCCTCAAGGAGATTTCCCCGGGCACGGAAGTCGTGGTGCTCTACAGAGATATGCGGACGTACGGCCTCTATGAGCGGTACTACACGAAAGCCCGGGAAAAGGGCGTTCTCTTCGTGCGGTTTGGGGATGAGGCAATGCCTGCGGTGGAGGAGGGGGACGAGGGGCTTCTTGTGCGCTTTGTCGACCCTCTCCTTGGGGAAGGCGTCACCCTCTGTGCGGACCTTGTGGTCCTCAGTACAGGCATCGTGCCCCATGAGGATGCCCCGGCTCTTGCCAGGCTCCTCAAGGTTCCCCTCACCCAGGACGGGTTTTTCCTCGAGGCCCACGTGAAGCTCCGCCCGGTGGACTTTGCAACGGAGGGCATTTACGTCTGCGGGCTCGCCCATGGGCCGAAGCTCGCCGAAGAGAGCATCCTTCAGGCAAAGGCTGCGGTCGCCCGCCTCATGACCGTCCTCAGTAAAGACGTTCTCCTTGCCGAGGCCCAGATTGCCTCGGTGGATGAGAAGAAGTGCGTGGCCTGTGGGGACTGTGAGCGGGTATGCCAGTACCGGGCAATTGCCGTGGATTGGGAAAAGGGTGTGGCACGGGTCAATCAGGCCCTGTGCAAAGGATGCGGGCTGTGCAGTGCGACCTGCCGCAGCGGAGCAATCAGAGTGTATGGTTTCACTCAAGAGGCGATTCTCTCCGAGGTGGAGTACCTCTATGAACTCTCCATGGGAACCTAAAATTGTGGCCTTTCTCTGTCACTGGTGCAGTTACGCAGGGGCAGACCTTGCCGGAGTGAGCCGGATTCAGTACCCCCCGAATATCCGGGTTGTGCGAGTACCGTGTTCAGGGAGTGTTGACCCTCTGTACATTCTGAAGGCCCTCCGGGAGGGGGCCGATGGGGTGCTCGTCTCCGGATGCCATCCCGGGGACTGCCACTACCTGAGCGGGAACTACTTTGCCCGGAGGAAGTTCCTCGTGCTCCATGAGCTTCTGGTCTTTCTTGGTCTCAGGGACCGGGTGCATTTTTCCTGGGTCTCAGCATCTGAGGGGCAGCGCTTTGCCGATGTGGTCAAAGCAGTTACTGAGGCAGTGCGAAGCCTTGGTCCAAATCCACTGCGTGAGGGGGAAAGCACCTGTGACGCTCCGTGACACTGCCCGCAAGCTCCTTGAGGAGAATAAAGTCCAGGGGGTTCTCGGGTACCGGAAGGGCTCGCTCCCCTTCCGCACCCGACCGTATCTTTTTCGGGACCCCTGTGAGGTTGAGGAGCTCATCTTCACCCCCTTCTGCGGCCTGAACCTGGCGCGGTACCTCCTTTGTCTTCCGCGAGGGATTGAGCGCGTTGCCATCGTGGCCAAGGGGTGTGATGGCCGGGCCTGTGTGGCGCTTGTGAGGGAGAACCGGCTGCGCCGGGAGAACCTTCTCATCCTCGGTGTACCATGTCCGGGCATGGTGGATACAAGGAAGCTCGCTGAATGGGAGGACCTTCAGGAACACGAGGTGAGCTTCAGGGGCGAGGAAATCGTGATTCGGGGTGTGGCGTACCCCCTTGGATCGTTCCTTGACGCTTCATGCCGGCGCTGCCGCTATCGCAGTCCTCTTGTGTACGATATCCTCATTGAAGACAGTGAGGTGCCGTCGCTTCCCCAGGAGGATACCCTGAGAGAACTCCGGAGTCTCCCCGAAGAAAAGCGGTGGGAATTCTTCCGGAAGGAACTCTCCCGGTGCATCCGCTGCTACGCCTGCCGCAACGCCTGTCCCATGTGCTACTGCAAGGAGTGCTTTGCCGAAAGCCACAAACCCTCGTTCCTCCATCCTTCCCCAACGCTCCGGGATAACTTCGTCTTCCACCTGGGACGGGCGATGCACCTTGCTGGACGCTGCATCGAGTGCGGAGCCTGCGAGCGGGCATGCCCCCTCGGGATACCGATTGCCACGATGTTCCTTGCTGTTGCCGACACCGTGCGGGAGTACTTTGCCTTTGAGGCTGGGGTGGACGTCGCAGCCCCGGCACCTTTTGTGACGTACCGGGAGGATGACCCCAATGCGTTTATCCGGTAACGGTGTGGTAGTCACCCGTGAGGCTTTCCTTGAGTGGTTGAGTCGTGGGAAGACTTTTGTGACGGAGGCGGTGGCCAGGCGCTTTCGCCTTCCCTTTCCCGCTGTTCCCACCCCTAAGACCATTCTCCTTCCCCAGCGGGAAGCGCTGTACCGGTTCTTCTGGGCAAAGAGGACGTGGAACGTGCATCCCCTCCCCCCGGAGGGTACACCTGTTCTCCTTCTTGCCGCTCCCTGTGAAGTGAAAGCCGTTACCGATGTTCTTGACGCCGTTTTTCTCGGGAATGCTCCTCAGGACCCGCACTATGCAACACGGCGCAAGAACCTCTTCCTCGGCGCTTTGGGGTGCACCTTTTTTGAGGCCACCTGTTTCTGCACAAGAGTCGGGGGGCATCCACTTTCCCGGGAAGGTGCGGATTTCTTCGCCCTGCCGCTGTCCTCTGGGGTGTACTTTGAGGGTGAGGGACTGTCAGGGCGGCCCCTTGCATCCAGCGAGAAGGAGGAACTCGAAGCACTTGTGGCAGACCTTGGGAAGACCGCTCCCCCACCCTTCCCCGAAAAGACCCCGGAGTACCTCTACGAGGCCTTTGGACGTGACATCTGGGAGGATATTGCCTGGGGGTGCCTGAACTGCGGGGCCTGTACGTTTCTGTGCCCGACGTGCTTTTGTTTTGACCTGGCGCTTGAAGGGAGGCTTCGGGGGGCGATGATCCGGACCTGGGATAGCTGCATGTTCCCGAAGTTCACGCTCCACGCTTCTTCCCACAACCCGAGATCTCACCCCATGCAGCGGGTTCGCCAGAGAATCCTCCACAAGTTCTCGTACCATCCCCTCCGGAAAGGTGTATTTGGCTGTGTGGGGTGCGGGCGATGTGTGGCGCTGTGTCCGGTCAACTGGGATATTCGGGAAGCGGTCGAGAGGGTGGTGTCCTGTGCCCTGTGAAGGAATATACACGCCGTGCCTTCTCCCCATAGCGGAGATTGTCGAGGAGACCCGGGATATCAAGACCTTCCGGATTCCACGTCCCGAGCACTTCGTGTACCGTCCGGGGCAGTTTGCCGGAATTTTCGTGCCCGGAGTGGGAGAGGCACCCTTTTCCATCTCCTCTTCCCCCACCGAGGGGACTTTCCTTGAGTTCAGCATCAAGCGCATCGGCTCGGTGACCCAGGCACTGCACCGCTTAAATCCTGGGGATATGGTTGGCCTGCGGGGACCCTACGGGAACGGGTTTCCGATTGAGGAACTCCTCGGGAAGCACCTCCTCTTTGTGGGTGGGGGGATTGGCCTTGCGCCCCTGCGTTCCCTCATCAACTACGTGCTCTCTCCGGAGCACCGCTCGTCTTTCGGGGATGTCTTCATTCTCTACGGTGCCCGCACACCTCAGGACCTTGTCTTCCGGTGGGAGCTCAAGCGCTGGGAAGAGCGAGACGACTTGACGCTGTGTCTTACAGTCGATGAAGGCGATGCGTCCTGGGAGGGCAGGGTGGGGCTTGTGCCGAACGTCCTCCGGGAGGTTTTCTCCTTCCCGTGCACTGGCTGGGTGAGTATTGTCTGCGGCCCCCCGATTATGATAAAGTTCACCATCAAAGC
Source organism: Candidatus Caldatribacterium saccharofermentans OP9-77CS (assembly GCA_000347575.1). GTDB lineage: Bacteria > Atribacterota > Atribacteria > Atribacterales > Caldatribacteriaceae > Caldatribacterium > Caldatribacterium saccharofermentans. Next base: position 6,802 of record APCU01000009.1, read on the forward strand.
ACTCCGGGAGCTTGGCTTTGCACCGGGGGATATCATCACGACCCTCGAGATGAAAATGAAGTGTGGTCTTGGGAAGTGCGGGCGCTGCAATATCGGCCCGTATTACGTGTGTCAGGACGGACCGGTGTTTTCGTATGAAACCCTTTTGAAGATGCCCGAGGAGTACTGACCATGGAGTACCGGGAAGCTCTGGAGTACCTTTATGGGCTCATCAACTACGAAAAGGCCCGGGTTCCCTACACGGACTTAAAGCTCGAACGCATGCGGGAGTTTATGGAGCGTCTGGGGAACCCCCAGAAAACCATCCCCACGGTCCTTGTCGCCGGAACAAAGGGGAAAGGCAGCACCTCCTACATGCTGCACCGGCTTTTTGGCGCTTTTGGCCTGCGCTGCGGCCTCTTTTCCAAGCCCCACCTTCTGACTTTCCGGGAACGCATCCGCATTGACGACCGGCTCATAAGCCCCAAGGAGCTTGCCCGCCTTGTGGACCGGGTTCGCCCCATAGTGGAGGCAATGGAGCGGGAATCCCCTTGGGGACAGCCCACGTACTTTGAAGTTGCCGTGGGTCTGGCACTTCTCTATTTCCTCGAAAAGGACGTCGATGTGGCCGTGGTGGAGGTTGGTCTTGGAGGGCGACTTGATGCCACCAACGTCACCGAGCCTCAGGTGACGGTCATCACTCCGGTAAGCTTCGACCACATGGAGGTTTTGGGGAATACTCTCGAGCAAATCGCCTGGGAGAAGGCCGGGATTCTCCGAAGCAACATCCCTCTTGTACTTGCTCCCCAGAGGAAAGAAGCCCGAAGGGTCATTCTCCGGGAGGCGGAGGAGAAAGAGGTGCCGGTATTTGAAGTCACAGAAGAATGCCATGCCGACATCACCTTCCGTGGTTTTCAGGGTTCTCGATTCCGCTTCCACGTTCAGGGGTGGGGAGAGGGGGAGATCATGCTTCCCCTTCTTGGGGACCACCAGGTGGAGAACTTCCTCGCTGCCCTTCTTGTCGTAAAGCTCTTCGGCCTTCCCTGTGAGGTTTCCCGTCTCCAGGAGGTTACGGGCACTTTCCGCTGGCCCGGGAGGGTGGATGTACTCTCTCTTTCGCCTCTTCGCGTTTTCGATGTCGCCCACAACCGGGCGTCGTTTGAGGTGCTCCTTGCAACCCTTCGGGACTACCTCGACGTTAAGAAAGCCGTGTGCCTTCTGGGGTTCCTTGAAGGGAAAGACTGTGCAGGAATTGCCGAGGCGCTCCGGACTTTCCCTGGATACTGCATCTTCACCGAACCCTTCCATCCCAAAGCCCTGCCGGTGGAGGTGGCGTCGTCCTTCTTTTCTTCCCTCGGCGTTCCCATAGAGCTTGTTCCCGACCCATACCGGGCTCGGGAAAGGGCGGAAAGCGTGGCGAGAACCCTTGGCCTTCCTCTTCTTGTGGCCGGCTCGTTCTACCTTGCCCGACTCTTTAAAGAAGCCCTGCGTTTTGAGGAAATCCTTGAAGAGGAGGTGGAACTGTGCTGATTGTGGCCGAACGCATCAATGCGACCCGGAAACCTATCCGGGAGGCCCTGGAGCGGAAAGATGTGGCGTTTCTCCTTGAGGAAGCGAAAAAGCAGGAAGCGGCGGGTGCCCATTTCCTGGACGTGAATGCTGGAACCGAGGCAGAAAAGGAAATTGAGAATCTCCCCTGGCTTGTGGAACTCCTGCAGGATGCGGTGAACATTCCGCTTTGCCTTGACACCGCAAATGATGAGGCTCTTGCCCGGGCCCTGCGGGTGTACCGGAAGGGGGAGGTCATGATTAATTCCTTCACCGCTGAGGCTCGACGGATTGAAGCCGTGCTACCCCTTGCTCAAGAGCACAAAGCGTACGTGGTGGGGCTGGCCATGGGGGATGGGGGGATTCCGGAGACCGTGGCCGATCGTCTGAAGCTTGTGGAGCGCCTGGTGCAGGCAACTGAAGATTACGGTATTCCCAGGGAGCGGCTCTTCATCGACCCCCTTGTGGTGCCCATCGGAACGGACCAGAGACAGGGCAGAGTATTCCTCGAGACCCTGCAAGCCCTCAAGCAGGAGTTTCCCGGGGTGCGAACGATCTGCGGGCTGAGTAACATCTCTTTCGGCATGCCCAATCGTCGTCTTTTGAACCGCACCTTTCTGGCCCTCTGTATCGGGTATGGTCTTGATGCGGCAATTGTTGATCCGCTCGACCAGGAGCTCATGGCTGTGCTCTTTGCTGCTCTTGCCCTCACCGGGCAGGATGAGTTCTGCATGAATTACATTGCGGCCTATCGTTCCGGGAAGTTGTGTTCCTGAGGCTCTTGCAGTATGATGGATGTGGGTGAAGACGTGGTGGGCAGAAACCTTTCCGGGTTGGCTCTGGGCGTTTTCCTTGTGTTATTTCTTGGAACCTCGCTGGCTGCAACCGTCCTTGACTATGCCCTCTGCCGGGGCCTGGACAAAGACGGCCTTCCCCTGGATCGGACCGATAAGTTCAGCACCGAGGATAAAGCGGTCATCTTCTGGGTTTTCCTTGAAGGGGTGAAAAAGGGGGACGAATTCCGCTTTGAGTTTCTTCCTCCCGAAGGTCTTCCGGTGGAGAGTTCCCTTGTTCTCGAGAGCGATGAAGCATACGTGGGGGTTCAGGGAGAGCTCCCTCTGGGCTCCCGGGCCGTTCCTTCGGGGAGGTGGGTTGCCTGCTTTTACGCTGCGCAGGACAAACTCATTGAGACCTCCTTTACCCTCGTGGAAAGCAATATCGTGGAGAGTGCCTCAAGAGAGGAGGCCATCAAACGAACTGTGTCACTTCTTCAGGAGTTCGGGTACACTGTGCTCGATGTGGGGTTTTCGGAAGAGGACAACCAGGCCTATATCCGCATGGAGATGGCAAGCCGTGCTCTTGATCAGGCACTCTGGAATCAACTTGGGGTTGGCTTCGACGCCCTGAAGCGAGTTTTTCCTGAAGCAGCGTGGCTTGTGGTGCAGCTTGTCATGGAGAAGGAGTACGTTCTGAGTTTCCAGGTGAAGGCCTACGATTTCGATATCTGGCGTCGGGGGTATCTGAGTTCTGACGACTTCTGGAAGAAGCGGGTGCTCCGGTACGTTTATAATATACGGAGGCGCGAAGAGATACAGGATGTCAGGGGATTCTACAGTGAGAAGTTCGGTGTGGTCTTTTAGGGAGTGACCGGGAGTGCGGAGAATCTTCGAGAAGTTTACCCCCTCAGATTTCCGCTTCCTTTCCGAGGTCTTCTGTCGGGGAGGGGAAGAAAAGGCATTCCTCTCGCTTGTGGAAAAGGACCCTGAAACCCTTGACCAGATTCTGGAGAACGACCTCCTCTTCCAGCGAGTGGCTCAGGACGAACGCCTCTTCGTGCAGGTCAGTCCGTATCTCTACTTTGAGCTTTTACTCCGGCGGGCCATTCGGGATATTGAACGAGAGTCGTACACGCTTGAGCGCATCGGGTACCGGACGGTGGTTCCCGTATTCGATGGAAAGAAGGTCCTCGAAGTTCTTGCCCGGGACGCTCTGCGGGACTACCTGGTGGAGCTTCTTGTGTCCTTCATCCGGATCAACCATATCACGGTGTACATTCGCCGGGGTCGGGGCATCTACCTGAAAAAAACCCTTTCCGACTTTGACCTTGACCTCCTTGCCGAGCTCAGCGAGCGGGTGGACGAGCCGTACCGTTTCATCTTCCTCAAGCGGGCAGGAGACATCGCGCTCTTTGTGAGTGGCATCTTCCCTGAGCAGCTTTTTGGGGAGCTCCACGCCTCCTTTGCCAAGCGTGCCTGGCTGCGGGGCTTCCGGGGGAGGGGAGAGGAGCTTGAGGAAAAGGGTGCGGAACTCTACCGGCGGGCCAGTGAGAGCTCTACAGCTCGGGAGTACCAGCTGGATTCACTCCTCTCCTATATTGCGGAGAACTTCCGCTTCACGAAGAAACCCTTGAACGTCATGACCGACCGGTATCTGACTTTCCGCAAGTACGATATCTTCCAGGCCCTGCTCAACTGACGCTACAGGTTCCAGCGGCCACCAGACCTGCGGAAAAGAGCGAGGGTTTTCTCTTCTCCTTCCTCCTTTAGGAAGGCCATTTCCGGGAAGACCTCCAGGGCCCGAGGGAAAAGGCCGTGGAGGTAGGCGATGAGCACACCGTAATTCGTGATGGGAACGCGGGCACGGGAGGCCTCGTGGATCCGGAAAAGCATCTCTTTGGGATTGATCATGCATCCCCCACAGTGGACGATGAGCTGGTACTCATCAAGAGGTACCGAGACCGTTGGGCCAGCGACGACATCAAAGTGAAGGTCTGCACCGGTGTACTGTCTGAGCCAGCGAGGGATTTTCACCCGCCCGATGTCGTCGGGAAGAGGGTGGTGGGTGCAGGCCTCGAGGATGAGTACCCGGTCGCCGGGCTTCAACCGTTCCACGGCCTTCACCCCTTCCACGAAGGTCTTGAGGTCCCCCTTGTGGCGGGCAAAGAGGATGGAGAAGCTCGTGAGGGGGATGGAGGGAGGAATGGCTCCGGCGACCTTGTGGAACACCTGAGAGTCAGTAACCACAAGGCGCGGTGGAGTTTTGAGCCGCTCCAGGGCTTCGGAAAGCTCCCGTTCCTTGACCACAAGGCTCACCGCATCTGCGTCGAGGATCTCCCGGATGGTCTGTACCTGGGGAAGGATGAGCCGTCCTTTGGGAGCTCCAAGGTCAATAGGCACCACAAGAACCACGAGATCCCCCGGACGCAGGAGGTCCCGGATAAGGGGCTTTTCCTGAACCCCCTGTCGCAGAACTTCAATGAGAGTAGTCTTGAGGTGGACAATACCTTCTCCCGTTCTGGCACTTGTGCGGAACACGGGGATACTGAAGTCCTCGGGAGGGTCAAGGGGTACTGGGGTTTCGTCGATTTTGTTCGCCACACCGAGGACAAGCACATTTCGTTCCCGGAGGAGCCTCAGAATTTCCCGCTCTAAAGTAAAGTCGGTTTTGCCGTCCCACACAAGAAGGGCCACATCGCAGCGGTTGAGGATTTCCAGGGACTTCTTTTTCCGGAGCTCCCCCAGGAATCCTTCGTCATCAAGCCCTGCGGTGTCGATGAGAACCACAGGACCAAAGGGGAGAAGTTCTATGGGCTTGAAGACCGGATCGGTGGTTGTGCCGGGGACATCCGAAACAATGGCCACCTCCTGACCCACCAGGGCATTGATGAGCGAGGACTTCCCCACATTCCGCCGTCCGAAAATCCCGATATGTGGTCTCAGGCTACGGGGTGTTCCCTGCATGGTCGCTCCTTTTGAGTTTTCCCATTCCCGGTATCCCGGGTTTCTGTAACTCCGTGGGGTCGAGGATTATTCCGAGTTCCTCTTCGGTGAAAAGCCCCTTCTCAAGAAGAAGCGTCCGGAAGTCCTTGCCGGTTTTCAAGCACTCAAGGACAAGGAGTGAGGTCTTTTCATGCCCGAGGTAGGGGACCACACAGGTGGCGAGAACAAAGCTTCGCTCGAGGAGTTCCCGGCAGCGGCTTTCGTCGGCCCTGATGAGAGGAATGTAGTTTTTCGCAAGCACTGTACAGGCAACCCGGAGCTCTTCAATCATGGTGAGGAGGAAGTACGCCACAAAGGGCAGGAGGTGGTTGAGCTCAAGCTGCCCACTTGAAGCGGCAAAGCTCAGGGCCACGTCTTTGCCCAGAACGTCAAGGGCAATGCCCTCAACGTACTCACAGAGAACCGGATTCACCTTCCCCGGCATGATGGAGGACCCCTCCTGGAGGGGTGGGAGGACGATTTCTCCAATGCCCGCCCGGGGACCCATGGCAAGAAGCCGCAGGTCGTTCGTGATTTTCCGGAGGTTCACGGCAAGGGTCCGCAGAAGCCCTGAAACCTCAGAGAAGACGTCGAGGTTCTGGGTGTTCTCGAAGGTATTCATGGCCCGGGCCACAGGAAGCCCCGTAATCTCGTTGAGGTAGACGATGGCACGGGCGATGTAGCGAGGGTGAGCGTTGAGTCCGGTCCCCACGGCGGTTCCTCCCAGGTTCACCTCTTTGAGTCTCTCCTTCACCTTCCACAGGCGCCAGCGGTCCCTCCCAATGGCCTCTGCCCAGGCACCGAATTCCATCCCCAGAGTCACGGGAACGGCGTCCTGGAGCTCGGTGCGACCGACCTTGAGGATTCCCGCAAACTCCCTTTCTTTCTGCTGGAGGGCATCCTGAAGGGCCACGATGGCCTTTTCCAGCTCCTCCATCTCCCACAGAGCGGCAACCCGCAAAGCCGTGGGGAAGACGTCGTTGGTGGACTGACTGAGGTTTACGGTATCGAAGGGGTTCACGATGTCGTAGCGTCCCTTGTCGTATCCGAGAATCTCCAGGGCACGGTTGGCGATGACCTCGTTCACGTTCATGTTCAGGGAGGTTCCCGCCCCACCCTGGAAAATGGGAACGATGATTTCCCCATCCCACCGCCCTGCCATGCCCTCTTCACAGGCCTTGAGGATGGCCGAGGCAACGGGTTCCTCTAAAAGTCCAATCTCGAGATTGGCCCTGGTGCAGGCCCACTTCACGGCAAAAAATGCCCGGATGAGCGGCCGGGGCACAGGAAGCAAAAGCGGGAAGTTCTCCCTTGCCCGCAGGGCATGAATCCCAAAGTACCGGTCTTCCGGGATTTCCTTTTCCCCCAGGAAATCCTGCTCTCTCCGCATGTTCCATCAGTGCCGGAAGTGCCGCACTCCAGTGAAGACCATGGGGATGCCCAGGCGATTGCAGGCGGCAATGGACTCCTCATCCCGGATGGAGCCTCCGGGCTGGATGATGGCACGAATACCGTGCTTTCCAGCTTCCTCCACAACGTCAGAAAAGGGGAAGAAGGCATCGGAAGCCAAGACAGCCCCCTGCTCTCTCCCCTGGGCTTTGGCAATGGCTATGCGGAGGGCGTCGATCCGGCTCATTTGCCCTGCACCAATCCCTACGGTCTTTCGGTCTTTCGCCAGAACTATGGCGTTGGACTTGACGTATTTGGCCACGGTGAAGGCAAAGAGCAGGTCTTCAAGGTCGTTTTCCTTCGGTTTCACCTCGGTGACCACCCGGAGGTTCTCCCGGCTGACTGTTCCGACGTCGTTTTCCTGGAGGAGGAACCCCCCATCGATTTTCTTGAGGTCCCAGAGAGCTGGAGGGAGAAGAGGTGCGGCGAGGATACGGAGGTTCTTCCGTCGACGCAAGAGTTCCAGGGCTTCCTCCTCATAAGCAGGAGCGATGAAGACCTCAAGGAAGAGGTTGCCAAAGACCTCAACACTTGATCTTGTGACTGTCCGGTTCATGGCCACAATCCCGCCAAAGGCCGAGACGGGGTCCGACTCAAGGGCAAAGCGGGCTGCCTCGGCAAGATCCTCGTGCACGGCAACGCCGCAGGGATTATTGTGCTTCACAATGACGACAGCAGGTTCCTGGAATTCCCGGACGAGGCTGTAGGCTGCTTGGACATCGTAGATGTTATTGAACGAGAGCTCTTTCCCTTCGGCAAGAACCTCAAGGTGCCTCCAGAATCCCTCCGGGTCAAGAGAGAGATCCTCGTAGAGCGCTCCTTTCTGGTGAGGGTTTTCACCGTACCGGAGGGGTGAGGCCTTCCTGAGGTGGATGGCAAGATACAAAGGAAGGGTATCTTCGTTTTGGGCGCTCACTGTGCTGAGATAGGTGGCGATGGTGCTATCGTACTGCGAGGTTCGCATAAAAGCCTCAATGGCCCACTGGAGGGATTTCTCTTCGGGGAAATATCCGTTGTGCTTTTCGAGTTCTTCAAGGAGCTCCGGGTACTGGGAAGGGGAGGAGACACAGACGACGTGCTTCCAGTTTTTCGCCGCTGCTCGAAGGAGTGTCACCCCGCCGATGTCGATTTCCTCGACAAGAACATCGAGGTTTTGCTCTCCCTCCTTCACCTTCTTTTCGAAGGGGTAGAGGTTACAAACGACCAGGTCAATGGGGTCGATACCATGGCGTTTCAGGTCTTCCATGTCCTCAGGGAGATCCCGCCGTGCAAGAATTCCCCCCTCAATCCGGGGGTGGAGCGTCTTCACCCTTCCTCCGAGGATCTCCGGAAAGCCCGTGACCTCCGAAACCTCAAGGACCTCAAGATGGAGTTCTCTCAAGAATCTCGCTGTTCCCCCCGTGGCGAAAAGGCGCACCCCCAGGGCACTGAGGCGCTGTGCGAGTTCCCCAAGGCCTGCTTTGTCGGAAACACTGAGAAGCGCTGTGGTCACCTGAATCATGAACAACACCCTCCTGTGTCCTTTTCTCCATTGTACCGGAGAGGAGGAGCGTTGAAAAGAATGGCTATGGTACAATACCAGAGCACCTTGTAGTAGAATGGGAGGAGAGGGAGTGGGGCCTGTGGAGAGAGCGAAAGTCCTTGTCATTGGCAGCCTCAATATGGACATGGTACTCAGGATCGAACGCATGCCAGAGGTGGGAGAAAACCTTTTCGTTCGAGAGTTCTCCATGTTTCCAGGAGGCAAAGGGAACAACCAGGCCATTGCCTGTGCCCGCCTGGGAGCACTGGTGAGCATGATTGGCAAGGTGGGCGACGATGATTTCGGTGCCCGCCTCCTCCTGAACCTCGAGCAGGAGAACGTGGATTATGCCTTTGTGACCAAGCAACCGCTCACCCACACGGGGCTGGCCTTTATCTTTATCGACGAGCGGGGGGAGAACCGGATTCTCGTTGCCCCAGGGGCGAACATGAAACTCTCGGTGCAGGATGTGGAGAACGCTCTGGAGCTCTTCAAATCCTGTGATTTCCTGCTTTTGCAGCTTGAGGTCCCTCACGAGGTGGTTCGGCGGGCTATTGAGGTTGCCCACCGGTTCGGCATGATCGTGGTCCTGAACCCCGCCCCGGCTCAGGAATTCCCCATCGAAATCTTGACGGCCAGTGATATAATGACTCCAAACAAGTACGAAGCAGAAGTTCTAAGCGGTGTCACCATCACGACCCTCGAGGATGCGGTGCGGGCACTCCGGGTTCTTCGCCGGCGTACCCGGGCTCGCACGGTGATCACCCTGGGGGACCAGGGGGCCATCGCCAGCGTGGACGATACGACATGCGTGTACCTCCCTCCCCGGAAAGTCCAGGTTGAGGACACCACCGCTGCAGGCGATGCCTTCAATGCCGGGCTTTTGGTGGGTATTGCTCAAAGGAAGGACTGGGTGAGTGCCCTGAAGCTTGCCAACACCGCCGGAGCCATTGCCTGCACGAGGGTTGGCGCGCAGAGTGCTCTGCCCTCCATGCGGGACCTTGAGCGGTTCCTTGAAGAACACGGTGAGGGAGAGGTTGAGTTCCTAAGTGTCTGAGGTGTCCATGGGTGACACAGTAACCATTCTCCTGCGCCTTTTCGCGGCCTTTGTGGCGGGCGGGGTTATCGGCTGGCAGAGGGAACGGGCAGAGAAACCTGCGGGTCTCAGAACCCATATCCTCGTGTGCCTTGGTTCTGCTCTGATGACTCTGGTTTCTGTCTTCTTTTTTGGGAGAATTGGTTCTGATCCTGCCCGCATCACGGCCCAGATTGTGAGCGGCATCGGGTTTCTGGGAGCAGGCACCATCTTTCGGTACGGTTCGACTATTACCGGACTCACCACGGCGGCGAGCCTCTGGGCCACCTGTGGGGTGGGTATCGCCATGGGAGTGGGGATGTTCACCCTGGGGTTTGCTGGGGTGGGGTTCATCCTTCTTGTCCTGTGGCTTCTTGAGTACTTCGAAGGGCATTTCCTCAAAACCAAGGGAGGTCTCTCTATTGAACTCATTCTCCGTGACGAACCTGGAGCCTTGGGAAAGGTGGGGACGATCCTTGGTGAACTCGGGGTGAATATCGCCGCCGCCAGGGTTCAGAGAGAGCGTGAGGGGAGGGTGCTCTGTCTGCTCTTCACCCATGCCCCCAGAGGCGCCGATGTTGTGGAGATTGCCTCGGCTCTGCGTGGGCTTTCTGTGGTGGAAAACCTTGAGATTCGGTGAGGAAGGGATGGGTGTATGGAGATAAAGGCGCCTCGAGGAACACGGGATATCCTCGGCGAAGAGGTGGCGCTCTGGCAACACCTTGAGGAAGTTGTGCGCCGGAATGCCCACCTTTTCGGATATGAAGAAATCCGAACCCCTGTTTTCGAGCACACGGAACTCTTCACCCGCGGGGTGGGAGAGGAAACCGACATCGTGCAGAAGGAGATGTACACCTTCACCGATAAAGGGGGAAGGAGCATCACCCTTCGGCCGGAAGGAACGGCTCCCGCAGTGCGGGCGTACCTTGAGCACGGGTTCTTCGTCCGGAACCCCCGCGTCCGGTGGTATTACCTTGGTCCTATGTTCCGGTATGAGCGTCCCCAGGCGGGGCGCATGCGCCAGTTCCACCAGTTCGGTTTTGAGGCTTTAGGGTTCCAGGACCCGGCCTGTGATGCCGAAATCGTCCTTCTTGCCTGGACGATTTACCGGGAACTTGGTCTTTCTGGCCTTTCCCTTGAGCTCAACAGTATTGGCTGTCCCCTCTGCAAGCCCCACTACGTGCAGCGGCTTCGGGAGCACCTGGAGAACCACAAAGACCTGCTCTGCGAGGACTGCAAGAGGCGCCTTGTGGAGAATCCGCTCCGGGTGCTCGATTGCAAGAAAGAGGCGTGCCAGGCGGTGTTCCGTGAGGCGTCTTTTCCGAACATTCAGGATTTCCTCTGTGCCGAGTGCCGCAGGCATGAGGAACGACTCTTTCTCCTTTTGCAGCACCTTGGTATCCCCTTTGTGGTCAACCCCCGTCTGGTCCGGGGCCTTGATTACTACACCCGCACGGTATTTGAAGTCAAGGTTCACACCTTAGGAGCCCAGGATGCCATTGGTGGCGGCGGAAGGTACGATGGCCTGGCACGAGCCCTTGGGGGTCCTGAGGTTCCGGGGGTCGGGTTTGCAGCGGGCATGGAACGCATTGTCCTTCTCCTTGAACGGAGTGGCTTTACCAGGAAGGACGCCTTTCGGGTGTACCTTGCACCTTTGGATGAAGAGGGGGAGAAGGACCTCCTTATACTGAGCCAGGCTCTTCATGAGGTGGGTATCCCCTTCTCCCTTGACTTTGCCAGCAAGAACCTCAGGTACCATTTGAAACGGGCGCAGAAAATGGGCGTGCGTTTTGTGGTCATTGCTGGGGAAGAGGAGCGGAAAAACAGTGGCTTTTCCCTCAAGGACCTTGTTTCGGGGGAACAGATACTCCTTTCTCAGGAAGAACTTCTCGGGCGACTGCGAAAGGAGCGGGAGACATGCTGAGGACCCATACCTGTGGCGAGCTTCGCAAAACCGATGTGGGTAAGGAGGTTACCCTGGCAGGCTGGGTGCACCGGGTTCGGGACCATGGGGGTATCATTTTCCTGGACCTCCGGGATCGCTTCGGTATCACCCAGGTCGTGGTGAGTTCGGAGAACGAAAAGGCCTATGAGGTTGCCGCATCCGTCCGCCCCGAGTACGTTGTGCAGGTGAGAGGTATTGTCAGAGAGCGGCCTGAGGGTCTGGCCAATCCCCGCCTGGCCACCGGGGACATCGAGGTCCATGCGCTGACATTCGTGGTACTCTCGCCTTCTGAGCTCCCACCCTTTGAGATTGAGGGGAGAAAGGAGATTGACGAAGCCCTCCGCCTCCGCTACAGATACCTGGACCTTCGGCGATCCAGAATGCAGGAAAACCTCATGCTGCGCCATAAAGCGGCACAGAGCATCCGCCGGTTCCTTACCGAGCGCGGTTTTGTCGAGGTCGAAACTCCTTTTCTTACGAAGAGTACGCCTGAAGGTGCCCGGGATTTCCTTGTGCCCAGTCGCCTGAATCCCGGCACCTTTTACGCCCTGCCCCAGTCGCCCCAGCTCTTCAAGCAGCTCCTCATGGTGGCTGGCTTTGACCGGTACTTCCAGATTGTCCGGTGTTTCCGTGACGAGGACCTCCGGGCCGACCGGCAACCCGAGTTCACCCAGGTGGACATCGAGATGTCCTTTGTGGACCGGGAAGACGTGTTGCAGCTTGTAGAGGAACTCATGCAGCACGTCTTTGCCGAGGTACTTGAGGTGACCTTGGAGATTCCTTTCCCGCGCCTGACGTATGAGGAAGCTCTGAAAAAGTACGGCACGGACAAGCCGGACCTTCGCTTTTCCCTCACCATTGATGACCTCACGCCACTTTTCCTTGAGGAAGGAGGAGGCGTTCTGTCCCAGAAGGAGGGCTGTGTTGTTTTCCGGGGGCTTTTCGTGCCCCAGGACCATTCCCTCTCCCGGAAAAAGCTTGACCTCTTTGCAGCGGAGGCAAGGGAAAGGCACCTTGCCCTCTCCTGGGTTCGAAAGGTCCAGGAGGATTTCTCTTCTCCTCTCAAAGGGAAGGTTCCCGAAACGCTCTTCCAGCGTCTTGTGGCGAGGTACCCCTTTGGTGAGGGTTCGGTGCTCCTTGTGTCCTGGGGGGAGGAAGAGGCTCTCCAGGAGTTTCTGGGGAATCTCCGGGTGCAACTTGGGAGAGAGATGCCCGAGAAAGAACGTTTCGCCTTTGTGTGGGTTGTGGACTTCCCCCTTCTTGAGTGGAGCGAGGAAGAAAAGCGCTGGGTTTCGGTTCACCATCCTTTCACGGCTCCCTTTGATGAGGACATTCCCCTCCTTGACGAGCATCCAGAGCGTGTTCGGGCTAAGGCTTATGACCTCGTCCTCAACGGGTACGAGATTGGTGGGGGCAGTATCCGGATTCACCGGAGAGACCTTCAGGAGAAAATCTTCTCCCGCCTCAACCTGACGGAACAGGAAGTCCGGGAGAAATTCGGTTTCTTCGTGGAGGCGCTGCAGTTTGGCTGTCCTCCCCATGGAGGAATTGCCTTAGGCTTTGACCGGCTGGTAATGCTCCTTTGCGGTGCAGATTCCATCCGGGAGGTCATCGCCTTTCCTAAAACGCAAAGGGGTGTGTGCCTGCTCACTGGTGCTCCGTCTCCGGTAGAGAAGGAGCAGCTCGATATCCTCGGCATTGCCCTCAAGGAGGAAAAGCGGTAGCCGGGGCGTTTGACCCCCGGTTGTCTGGGCTTTTTGAGCGTCATTGCAAAAGGCGAGGGCTTGTGCTATTATCTTGGCAGAAGTCGGTTTGTGACCCTGCTTTGCGCGTGATGTCAAATGAGGCTTTGACCCAACACCCTTGTCCAGGGAGCCTGGACTCCGGAAGAGCCGTGGTTCTTCCGGGAGGGCACCCACCTTTTGGAGGACGAGGATCAAAGCGGTTGACACACGGCAAAAGCGGGGTCACACTGTGAGGAAGGAGTGTGTTGGGTGTGGAAAACGAGAAGGCGATGGAGCTGCTCCACGAAAACCTCGAACAGATCCGCATGGTGCGACCCGGAGACCTCATCAAGGGAAAGGTCATCAAAAAGGGTGATGAGGGTTACTTCGTAAACATCAACTATAAAGCCGAGGGCATTCTCCCTCTCCGGGAACGGGCTCAGGGGAGAGAAGGTGAGGTGGAGCACGATCTCGAAGAGGGAGAGGAAATCTGGGTCATGGTGACCCGCATCGACGAGCAGGGGTATGTGTGGCTGTCCCGGGAACAGGCCCGTTACCAGGGAGCCTGGATTGACATAGAGGAGAGCAGAGACCAGGGGAAGGTCCTCACGGCAAAGGTCAAGCGAAAGGTCAAGGGTGGACTCATTGTGGATGTTGGGGTGAACGCTTTCCTTCCTGCTTCCTGTGTTGACGTCGTTCCCCGGAATCTCGATGAGTTCATCGACCAGTCGATTCCGGTGAAGGTCATCGAGGCCGACCGCAAGACCCGCAACGTCATCGTTTCCCGCCGGGCGGTGATTGAGGAGGAGCTCGCCCGCCGCCGCCAGGAGACCATTGCCTCGCTTGAAGTCGGTCAGGTTCGAAAGGGTGTGGTGAAGAACATCACCAGTTTCGGTGTCTTTGTGGACCTCGGGGGCGTTGACGGGCTTCTACATATTTCCGAGGTCTCCTGGGGCAAAGTCGGCAAACTCGAGGACCTCTTCAAAAAGGGCGACGAAATCGAGGTTAAGGTCATTGCCTGGGATCCGGAGAAAGAGGAAATCAGCCTCAGCCTGAAACGCCTCACGCCTGATCCGTGGGAACGCTTCGTCCAGGAAGTGAAGGTTGGCGATATCGTCAAGGGAAAGGTCGTCTCCCTGAAGGAGTTCGGGGTGTTTGTGGAGATTGAAGAAGGCGTGGAGGGGCTCATCCACATTTCGGACCTCTCCTGGGGGTATGTGAAACATCCCCGGGAAGTGGTGAAGGTTGGCGATATTGTGGAGGCCAAGATTCTCGAAATTGACCCTGAGCGGCGTCGCATTTCCCTTGGCCTCAAGCAGATTTTCCCTGACCCCTGGGAGAACATCGAGGAGAAGTACCCTGTGGGGAGCACCGTCCGCGTCCGGGTGAACAAAGTGAGCACCAGGGGAGCGCTGGTTGAGGTGGAGGAGGGCGTTGAAGGTCGTATTCCTCTTGAGGAGCTCTCCTGGAAGCGGGTCACCCGGGTGAACGACGTGGTGCGGCGGAACCAGCTTGTAGAAGCTAAGGTTCTCGCCATTGACCGGGAGAACCGGCAGCTCACCCTGAGCTTGCGGGCACTCCGTCCCAATCCCTGGGAGGAGGTACAGGCGAAGTGGCAGGTTGGGGATATCGTTGAGGGGAAAATCCAGCGCCTCATGAACTTCGGTGCTTTCGTGGAGCTTGCCCCTGAGATTGAAGCCCTGCTCCCCCTTTCTGAAATTGCCTGGGAACCGGTCAAGCACCCCAGTCAGGTCTTCAAAAAGGGACAGACGGTTTCGCTGAAGATTCTTGAGTTCAAACCGGAAGAGCAGCGCATTGTGGTGAGCCGCAAGGCACTCCTCCCGGATCCCTGGGAAATCATCAAAACCCGGTATCCTCTGGGGAGTATCCACGAGGGGAAGGTTGTCCGGCTGGTGGATTTTGGTGCCTTCGTGGAGCTTGAGGAGGGCTGGGACGGTCTCGTTCACATCTCGGAAATCGCCGAAGAGCGCATCAGTTCTCCCCAGGAGGTCCTCAAAGAGGGTGATATCGTCAAGGTCAAGGTCATCAAGCTCGACGATGCCGAGCGAAAGATTGGCCTGAGCATCAAGCAGGCGCTGCGGGAGGAAGAGGAGAAAGTCCGCAAAGAACAGGCTCAAGAAGGACGAGTCACCCTCGGGGACGTCATCGGGGAGAAACTGGCGACCATTCTGAACAACCTGAAAAAATGAACGTCCCGTTGGAAAAACCGGCTCTGTCTGTCCTTGCCCGCGCCATCGTTGAGGAAATCCGGGAAGTGGCTTCTTGCTTTCGACAAACCGTTGTGGCCTTCTCGGGAGGGATGGACAGCACCGTTACGCTTTTTTTGGCCTGTGAGGCTCTGGGGCGGAGAAACGTCGTTTCCTGCACCGTTGACTGGGGGCCGTATCTTCCCCGAAAAGCCCGCGAGAACATTTGCTTTCTCGTGGAGTACTTCGGAGTGGAGCACGTTGTGCTCCCCGGCCAGAGTGTGCTTGAAGAGGTGGCAAGGGGTGGTCCCTCCTGTAACCTCTGCACAAAAAAAGCAAAACTCGCCCGCATTCGGGAGTATTTCGGGGAGGGTTCGCTCATTCTTGGTGGGGCCAACAAAAGCGACAGCTGGGGCAACCGGGGGGTGAAGTTCCTCAGGGATACGTTTTCGCCGCTTTTTGACCTGGGGAAGGAAGAAATTGCCGCTTTAGCGGCGTTCCTCGATATCCCCATCCGCCGGGTTGGAGAACACGCCGTTCGGGAAGGGTGTTTCCTCAAGCACCTCTTGAAACCCCTGGCCTCTCCCTCCTTCCACGGTCAGGCGGTGGTGGAGGCCAATGAACTCCTCCTTGGGATGCTCGATGAGGCAGGGTATGCAAGAGACCTCGCCAACGTCGCCGTCGTGGGCCCCTTGCGGGAGAACATCGCCCTGGTAAATGTGTCTCCTCTGCCTGGAGAGCCTCTGAGGACCAGGATTCTTGAGGGCCTTTCGGCTCTTCCTTCTCTTTCCCGGGTGGTCCTTGTGGATGGGCCCCTGCGGCTTGTGGTCCGGGTCAATCCCGGCATTTACCACAATGAGCTCTCTCAGTTCTGGCTTGCGCGGGGGAGGATACAGCCGGAATTCGCCTTCCCTGTGCAGTGTGTTTTCCTCCCTTCCACCAACCGGCGGTTGCGAACCTTTCACGTTGTGGACGTCATAAAGGAGCGATGACCGTGTACTCAAGCAGGGACATCCGGAATCTCTTCCTTGCCTTCTTCAGGAACCGGGGTCATGAGGTTCTGCCCAGCGCTTCACTTGTCCCTCAAGACCCGACGCTCCTTCTCACCATTGCCGGCATGGTGCCTTTTAAGCCCATCTTCCTCGGGCAGGTGAAGCCGAGTTTCCGGCGGGTCTGCACGGTCCAGAAGTGCGTCCGGGTGAGCGACCTTGAGAAGGTCGGCTATACCCCAAGGCACCATACCTTCTTCGAGATGCTCGGCAACTTCTCCTTCGGAGACTACTTCAAAAAGGAGGCCTGTCAGTGGGCCTGGGAGTTCCTCACGGAAGAACTCCGCCTTCCGGTGGAGCGTCTTTCGGTTTCGGTGCACGAAAAGGACGAGGAGGCCTTTCGCATCTGGAGGGATGTTGTTGGGCTTCCGGAGGAGAAAATCGTTTATCTCGGCGATGAGGACAACTTCTGGGCTTCAGGACCGGTGGGGCCCTGCGGGTACTGCTCGGAGATTTACTACGACACCGGGAAAGAGCGGGGTTGCGGGAGGGAGGATTGCCGTCCAGGGTGCGACTGCGACCGGTTCCTCGAGGTCTGGAATCTCGTCTTCATGGAGTTCGACCGCCAGTCCGATGGGACTTTGCGGGAACTCCCAAGCAAGAACATCGATACCGGCATGGGTCTTGAGCGCGTGAGCGCCGTGGTGCAAAATGTGGAATCCAACTTTGAGACAGACCTTTTCCTCCCTCTTATCCGGTCGCTTGAGGGATTGAGTGGGATTCCTTACGAGAAGGAAAAACCTGCCTTCCGCCTCATTGCCGACCACTCCCGTGCGGTGGCTTTCCTCATTGCCGATGGAGTGTACCCGGCCAATGAGGGGCGGGGATACGTTCTGCGGCGGCTCATCCGTCGAGCCCACCGTTTCGGGAAAAAGCTTGGCCTTGCGAAACCTTTCCTGCATGAGCTCGCCTTCCGGGTTGTGGAGCTCATGGGCGATGTGTATCCGGAGCTTCGAAGGAATGAAACGACCATTGCCCAGGTCGTCTTCCAGGAGGAGAAGCGTTTTGAGGATACCCTTGCCCTTGGGTTTGCCCGCCTTGAAGAGCTCCTTGAAGAGGCCAGGGCAAAAAACGCAAGAACGATCCCGGGCCGGGAAATCTTCAAGCTCTACGATACCTATGGCCTGCCCCTTGACTTTACCCAGGAGGTGCTGAGGGAAGAGGGGTTTTCCTTCTCTCAGGAGGAGTTCGAGGAAGAGATGGAGCACCAGAGAGCCCGTGCCCGGAAAGCCCAGGAAGAAAAACTCTCTGGCCTTAAAGGGCAAAAAAAGGAAGAAGAGCTCTTTTCTGGCTTTCGCTCGACCTTCGTGGGGTATGATCATCTTTCTGCAGAGAGCGTGCTCCTTGCTCTCTCTGATGGCAATGAGCTCATCCCTGAGGCTTCCCAGGGTGCGGAGGTGCTCTTTGTGCTCGATGTCACGCCTTTCTATGCAGAGAAGGGCGGGCAGGAATGGGATACCGGGTGGTTTGTGACACCTTCAGGAAAAGTGGAGGTCCTCCAGGTCAGTGGTCCCTCGGCAGCCCTTTCCGTGCACCGGGGAATCGTCCGGGAGGGGAGGGTCAAGGTAGGTGAGCGGGGGAAGGCGCTCGTCAACGGGAAACGTCGCCGGGGTCTTGAAACCCACCACACGGTCACACACCTTCTCCACCGGGCCCTGCGGGAGGTTCTTGGGGAGCAGGTGAAGCAGGCGGGGTCCTTTGTGGGGGAGGAGAGCCTTCGCTTCGACTTCACCCATTTTGCTCCTCTGAGTGACGAGGAGCTTGAAGCAGTGGAGAGAAGGGTCAACGAGAAAATCGCCGAGGACCTCCCGGTGTACGTGAGCTTCAGTTCCCTTGAGGAAGCCCAGAAACGCGGTGTAGTGGCCCTCTTTGGGGAGAAGTACGAGTTTCCGGTGCGGATTGTCCGGGTAGGGGACTACACCGCAGAGCTCTGTGGAGGGACACACCTCAGGCGAACGAGCGAAGCCCTGGTATTTGTGATTCTCTCAGAGTCAAGCATTGGCGCCGGTATCCGGCGCATTGAGGCTGTCGCAGGGTGGAGGGCGCTTGAGATGCTCCGTACTTCCCGGAAGGTCTTGCAGGAGGTGCGGGAGCTTCTCAATGTCGAGGAAGCTCACCTTCTGAGGACGCTTGAGGAACTCCTTGAAGAGAACAGAAATCTCCGGAAACTCCTTGCCCGGGAAAGGAAGGAGCGTATCCTCCGGGAGCTTCGGGAAAAGCTTGAGGAAATGCCCCGGGGGTCACTGGTTTTCGCCTACCTTTTTGAGGATGGCCTGGACCTTGAGCTTTTGCGGGAAGTTGCCGATGTCCTGCGCGGTGCACTCTCCCGGGGTGCCATCGCCCTGGGGACGGCCGAGGGAGAGAAGGTGAAGGGCATCATCGCCGGAGTGGGGCTTGGGGGAGGAACGAATCTCGGAGCGTTTCTGCGGGAAGTCTCCCGGACCATTGGAGGAGGGGGAGGAGGGAAACCCCATTTCGCCCAGTTCGGGGGAATCCCGAAATCCCGCTGGGGAGAGTTTCTGAGGTATCTTGAAGAGTTCCTGAAAGCCCATGAAGCGGGTCATGGCCCTTGATGTGGGGGAAAAGCGCATTGGCATTGCCATGAACTGGGGGACAGGACTTGCCTTCCCCTATCGGATTCTCCCCCGAAAGGGGAAAGACGACGTTGCCCGTATCCTTGCCCTTGCCCGGGAATGCTGTATCGATACCATCGTTCTTGGCCTTCCCATTCGCACCAACGGCACAAAGGGAAAGGAGGCTGAAGCCTTAGAGGAGTTTGCCGCAGAACTCCGGCGGCACTTCCCTGGGGAAGTGGTTCTCGTCGATGAGCGTTTCTCCACAAAAGAAGCCGAACGCCACCTCCTCGACCTTGATACGAGCCGGGCAAAGAGGAAACGCCTCGTTGATAAGATTGCCGCCTGCCTCATCCTCGAGACGTACCTTGCGAGGGAGAGGGTATGAAGTCCTGGGTTGTCCTCTTTGTGGCTTTGGTACTCCTTGGGTGGGTGTTCGTGGATTTTACCTTTTTCTTCGACCACTCCCTTGGGGCACCGAAGGACGTTGTCATCCCGAAGGGTATGTCGCTTTCTGGTGTTGCCCGTCTTCTTGAAGAGGAGGGCATCACCTCGTCCTTTCGCTTCCTGGTCTTCGCCCTGCTTTCCCGAAAGACCACTCCCATCGCCGGGCAGTACCGCCTGTGGCCGGGTATGCCGGTGGCTTCGATTGTACGCCTCCTTTCCCAGGGTCCGCCACGGGTCCGGGTGACCTTTCCCGAGGGCTTCACCGCAGAGCAGATGGCCGAGGTCCTCGAGCGCCTCGGGGTGTGCAGGAAGGAGGAGTACCTTGCTTTTGTGATGCACCCTGAGCACTTTGCCCGACCCTGGCTTTCTGGGGTAAAGAGCCTTGAGGGTTTCCTCTTCCCCGACACCTACTTCCTCCAGGTTCCCACACCTCCTGAGGAAGTCATAGCGGTGCAGCTTGACCGCTTTGAGGAGCTCGTCCTCCCCCTCTTTTCCGGGAAGGAGGCTTCGTTCCTTGAGAGCATCGTCCTTGCCTCCATCGTGGAGAAGGAGACGCGTCTGCGGGAGGAAAAGCCCCTCGTGGCCTCGGTCTTCCTGAACCGTCTGCGGAAGAATATGCGCCTGCAGTCCTGCGCAACGGTGGTGTATGCCCTCAAAAAGGAGAAGGGCGTGAGCGTTACGTCGCTTCGGGAAAGGGACCTCATCTTCCCATCGCCCTTCAACACCTACCTCCATGAGGGGCTTCCGCCCCATGCCATCTGCAACCCTGGTCTTGATGCTATCCGGGCGGTCCTTGAGCCAGCGCAGACAGATTATCTCTACTTTGTCCTCCAGGAGGACGGAAAGCACGCCTTTGCCCGGACGTACGAGGAACACCTGAGGAACAAACGAGGTGCCCCGTGAGGAGTCTCTGGCAGTGGTTTTTCCCCAGGCTCTTCGTGAATGACCTCTGGGAAATTAACCTTGAGGAACTCAAGGGTCTGGGTATTCGCGGGCTCATCGTGGACCTTGACAACACTCTCGTGGCCTGGAATGCCTATGACCTTGAGGAACGCGTCCTCCAGTGGGTGGAAGAGGCGAAATCCCAGGGATTTGCCATCTGCATCGTATCCAACGCCCTCAAGGAGCGGGTGACCTATTTCTCGAAGCTCCTTGCCATTCCCGGAATTTCAAAAGCCCAGAAGCCCCGCCGGGGAGCTTTCCGGGCTGCACTACAGGAACTCGGTCTTTCCCAGAGCGAAGTCGCTGTCATTGGGGACCAGGTATTCACCGATGTCCTTGGGGGAAACCGCCTGGGACTCTATACTATTCTTGTTCGGCCGATTTCCCGGCGCGAGTTTGTTACGACGCGCCTTGGAAGAATCGTTGAGCGGTGGATTCTCCGGAGGTTCAATCCCCATGATTAGCGCCTCGACAAAGCTCCTTGCCCTCATCGGACATCCCGTGGCCCATTCCCTGTCCCCCGTGTTCCAGAATGCCGCGCTGCAGTATCTCCGCCTCCCTTTCGTGTACCTTGCCTTTGATATCCCGGAAGATCGGCTTGAAGAGGCCGTCCGGGCCTTCCGGGTTCTTGGGGTTTCTGGGTTCAATGTCACCGTTCCCCACAAGGAGACCATCTGTCCCCTCCTTGATGCCCTTGAGGGGGAGGCGAAGCTCCTCCGCTCGGTGAATACCGTGGTGGCGCGGCAAGGGAAATTCCTGGGCTACAACACCGACGTCTACGGTTTTGAGAAGAGCCTCGAAGAAGAAAAGGTTGAGGTTCGGGGGAGGACCTTTCTGCTTTTTGGGGCTGGGGGAACAGCCCGCTCCGTCCTTTTTGTCCTTGCTAAGAGAGGCGCCGGAAAAGTCCTCATCACGAACCGCACAAAGAGCCGGGCTGAAGCTTTGGCCCACTGGGGAAAAGAAGCCCTCGGACTTTCCTGTGAAGTCCTTGAGTGGATGGGGGACCAGGGTCTTTGCGGGGATGCGGTCCTGAGGTTACGGTCCGTGAGTGGTATAATAAATGCGACTGCTCTTGGGCTTTCCGGNGAGATGCTTCCGGTTCCCTGGGAGTTTCTTCTGTCTCTTGAGGTGGTCTGTGACGTGGTGTACCACAGGGAGGGGACGCCTCTTGTGCGGGAGGCGAGAAAGCGGGGCCTCAAAGGCTTTGACGGCAAGCGCATGCTCCTCCACCAGGGGGCCCGGAGTTTCTTCCTCTTCACGGGGGTTCCGGCTCCTTTTTCGATTATGGAAGAGGCACTTTCTGGGGGGTGAGTATGGAGGACCGCGCTTTTCGCCCCAGAAGGCTTGGGGAGATTCTCTTGGCAAAGTACACGATTACCCCAGAGCAGCTTGAGAGAGCCCTTGAGGAGCAGAGAAAAACCGGAGAGAAGCTTGGGGAAGTCCTCCAGAAGATGGGCCTTGTGGAGAGCAAGGAAGTGTACGAGGCCCTGGCGGAGCAGCTGGGCATCCCCTACGTGGATCTTGACAGCTACGTCATTGACCCCCGGGTGGTGACCCTCCTTCCTGAGAAATTCTGCCGCCAGCACCAGGTTGTCCCTGTCGGAGAGGAGAAAAACACCCTGATTCTTGCCATGGCTAACCCCGTGGATGTTGTAGCCATTGACCGGGTGCGGCTCATGACGAAAAAAGAAGTGAAACCGGTGATGGCCTCTCCCCAGGACATCGAAAAGGTCCTCAACGCCTACTACGGCATGGGGGAGTCGGTGGAGGAACTCATCAGGGAGGCGGAGACCCGGGAGAGTCTGGTCCTTCCTGAGGAAGAGGAAGAGCTCAAGATTGACCAGCTCAAGGCCCTGGGGGAAGAGGCCCCCATCATCCGGGTGGTCAACATGCTCATTCTCCAGGCCATTCGCTCTGGGGCAAGCGACATCCACATCGAACCCCAGGAAGACCAGGTGCGTATCCGTTTCCGGATTGACGGGATTCTCCACGATATCACCTCCACCTCCATTCAGGTGCATCCGGCGCTTGTCTCTCGCATCAAGATTCTCTCCCGGATGAACATCGCCGAGCGCCGTCTCCCCCAGGACGGCCGCTTCCAGGTGACCGTCGACAACCGGACCGTGGATTTCCGGGTTTCGTCCCTTCCCACCATTTTCGGTGAGAAAATCGTCATGCGGATTCTCGATAAATCCACGCTTCTTCTTGACCTTGACCGTCTGGGGTTTGAGGAGGAGGACCTCGAGAAGTTCTACCGCCTCATCCAGCACCCCTACGGGATGATTCTCCTCACTGGCCCGACAGGAAGCGGCAAAACCACGACGCTCTATTCCGCCCTCAACTTCATTAATAAACCCGACCTCAACATCATCACCATCGAGGACCCGGTGGAGTACCGCCTGCCGGGCATCAACCAGGTCCAGGTCCGCCCCAAAATCGGCCTCACCTTCGCCAATACCCTCCGGGCCATCATGCGCCAGGACCCCGACGTCATCATGGTGGGGGAAATCCGGGACTACGAAACGGCGGAAATTGCCATTCACGCTGCTTTGACCGGACACCTCGTTTTCTCCACCCTCCACACGAACACCGCCGCAGGGGCCCTGGTGCGGCTCCAGGAGATGGGGATTCCCTCCTACCTCATTGCCTCGGCCCTCGTTGGGGTTGTGGCCCAGCGCCTGGTACGGAAAATCTGCGAACGCTGCAAGGTGGAGTTTGAGGTGCGGGGGCCCATTGCCCGGGAGCTCACAGAAGGGAGAGAGGACCACCTCGTCCTTTTCCGGGGGAAGGGGTGCCCGGAGTGCAACAGGACGGGGTACCGGGGACGAATCGCCGTGAGCGAGGTCCTCGTCATGGACGATGACCTCCGGGCGCTGGTGCTCCGGAATGCTACGGAGAGAGAAATCACCGAAAAGGCCTGTGAGAAGGGGATGAGGACGCTTCGGGAAAACGCCATCCGCAAGGTCCTCCGGGGCGTGACGACGCTTGAAGAGATGTACCGGGTCACGGCAAGGGTGTGAAGGAAAGAGGGGCTAAAGTTGTCGAACCTTTTGCCGATATTCCTGCATGAGGGGAGTGGCTATGGCCTGGGATATCCTTGAACTCCTTCGAGAAACGGTTGAGCGTGGTGCCTCGGACCTCCATCTCACCGTGGGGATTCCCCCAACCCTTCGCATTCACGGGTCCCTTATCCCCCTTGAGGGTCCGTCCTTAAAACCCCAGGATACTGAGTGCTTTGCCCGGACGCTTGCGGGAGAAAAGCGGTGGGCGGAGTTTTTGCAGAACCTCGAGCTCGATTTCTCGGTGGGCATTCCGGACCTTGGCCGCTTCCGGGTGAACGTCTACCGCCAGCGGGGGTCCTGTGGTCTTGCCATCCGGGCGCTGAGCTACCGCATCCCCACGATGGACGAGCTGCATCTCCCCAAGGACGCCTTGGAGCGCCTTGCTGCTCTTCCCCGGGGGCTTGTGCTTGTGACCGGACCCACAGGAAGCGGCAAATCCACGACCTTAGCCTCCATGATCGAGTACATCAACACCACCCGCTCCTGCCACATCGTGACTATTGAAGACCCCATCGAGTACCTCCACACCCACAAAAAGAGCATCATCAACCAGCGGGAAGTGGGGACCGACACCCCCTCCTTTGAGAGCGCCCTCATCCACGCTCTGCGGGAAGACCCCGATGTGATTCTCGTGGGGGAGATGCGCAGTCTCGAGACCATCGCCATTGCCCTCCAGGCGGCCGAAACAGGGCACCTCGTTCTTGCCACCCTCCACACCAACAATGCTCCTCAGACCGTCGACCGGATTGTCGACGTTTTCCCCCCGCACCAGCAGACCCAGGTCCGGGTACAGCTTGCCGGATGCATCCAGGGCATCGTCGCCCAGCAGCTCCTCCCCCGCGCTGACGGGAAGGGGAGGATTCCTGCGGTGGAGGTGATGATAGCGAACACCGCCATCCGCAACCTCATCCGGGAAGGCAAAAGCCACCAGCTCTATACCATCATGCAGGCTTCATTTGGCGAAGGGATGATCACCATGGACCGGGCCCTCTTTGAGCTCTACAGGAAGGGTTTTGTCACCTGGGAGGAGGCCTACTCCCGGGCCATTGACCAGAAGGAATTCGCGAACTGGAGGAATCGGTTCTGATGCCGGCCTATGTGTACAAAGCCCGTGACAGAAACGGCAGCGTCTTTTCAGGAAGAGTGGAGGCTCCGGGAATCCGGGAAGCGGTCCTGAGCCTCAGGGAGCGGGGGCTTTTCGTAACCTCCATTGAAGAGGAGAGGCTCTCTGCGCCAAGGAAAGAAGCCTCCCGTTCCCTTTTTGAAACCAAACGGGTGAAGCTCCAGGAGATGGCCGCCTTTGTGCGGGGGCTTTCGGTGATGCTTGAGGCCGGGGTTCCGCTCCTTTCGGCCCTGAGGAGTCTTTCCCAGCAGACGGAAAACCCGTACTTTTCCCGGGTCATTGCCGAGGTGGCAGGTCTTGTGGAACGGGGGTTTTCGCTCTCCCGGGCCCTCGCCGAATACCCCAGGGTCTTCAACCGGGTGATCCTCGGTATGGTCCAGTCCGGGGAAGCGGGAGGGAACCTCGACTGGACCCTGGGGCGGCTTGCGGACTACCTTGAGTGGGAGAAGGACCTGCGGGACAAAATCCAGTCGGCCCTGTACTACCCCATAATCCTTGTTGTGGCCATGATTGCCGCCTCCTTCTTCCTCGTGTACTTCGTCTTTCCTCAGTTTCTGCTCCTTTTTGAGGGCTTCAACATCGCCCTGCCTTTGCCCACGCAAATCATGCTCTCCCTCATCCGTTTTGTGAACGCCAACTGGTACCTCATCTACGGGGGGCTTCTCGGCGGGCTACTCCTCTTTGTCCTCTACGTGAACTCCCCAAAAGGCCGGAGGTTCTGGGACGAGCGGCGGCACCGCCTGCCCCTCTTCGGGCAGCTCTTCCGCAAGCTCATCCTCTCCCGCTTTGCCTGGGTATTCAACTCTCTTGTCCGAAGCGGCATGCCCGTCGTCCAGGCCCTGGAGGTTACGGGGAGTGCGGTGGGGGATACGTACCTTCAGGAAATCCTCGGAAAAGTCGCCGAGAGCATCCGCCGGGGGAAAAACCTCACCCAGAGCCTTTCTGAGCACCCGTTCTTCCCACCCTTTGTGCTCCAGATGGTGAGCGTAGGCGAGGAGTCGGGGAACCTGGAGCTCACCCTCTCCAAGGTCACTGAGCTCTACGACAAGGAAATCGCCATCTTCGTGGGGAGGCTTTCCGCAACCATCGAGCCCATCCTCACCCTCCTGATTGGTGCTGGGGTTTTCTTCGTGGCCTTGGCGTTCTTCCTGCCCATTTTCGAGATGGCCTCCCAGGGGATGGCCGCTGCGGGAGGGGGGATGTAGAGGGAAAAAGAAGACGGATTTTTGGCATTATAATTTATCTTGAAAGAATGAATTCCTGAGGAGGTGAACGTGATGCACGCAAGAAAGCGGAGAAAAGAGGAAGGATTCACGCTGGTTGAGCTCATCGTGGTCGTGGCGATTCTGGGGTTCCTCCTCTCTATCGCCATTCCAAGGTACCTCACCGCCCGGACTCTGGCGGCCCAGGCGGCCACCAAGGCCAACCTCCACCAGCTGGCAAGCTCTATGGAGCTTTATATGGCGGAGCATCCGGACACAGCGACTGCGTATCCTGCCAATGCTACGAGCTGGCTTTCGGCCTACATCCCCAAGGCGCCGGTGCCGCCAGGAGGTGAGAACTATCGGTATTACGCTATTGATACGGATAATGATAATAACAACGAATCCTATGTCATCTGGGACCCCAACCCGTATGGTGGTAAGTACTTTGCCGCTGGTCCCGGAGGGGCAATTGGGGATGGTGATAGCGAAGTGGAAGCAATCAACAAGGCTACAGGTTTGAACTTTCAGAGCCCACCGGATGGCACTGATCTCAATTGGTAATCTCCTTCCCCGGCGCCTCGGG
>APCU01000010.1 GCA_000347575.1 Candidatus Caldatribacterium saccharofermentans OP9-77CS
GCACGCCCCGGGCAACGCCTGCCGCCACCACCGCGCAGGCCCCGGTGCCACATGCCAGAGTTGCCCCCACCCCCCGTTCCCACACCTTCACCCTCACTTCTCTCGGACTGAGGACCTCCACAAACTCCACGTTCGTCCGTTGGGGAAAGAGCGGGTGGTGCTCGATAAGCGGTCCGAAGTGTTCCCAATTTTCCGGAAGCTCAAAAATCACTGCGTGAGGGTTTCCCATAGAGACCGCGCTGAGCACAAATGCCCGACCATCGACCATGGCAGTCACATGCAACGCAGAATCTCCCGGAACATCCACAGGGATTTCCCGAGGGTGGAAGCGAGGTTCTCCCATGTCCACAACCACCCTCACAACCCGACCCCCTTCGGTGATAACCCTAGGAACGATGATACCCGCCTTCGTCTCCACCCGAAAGGTTTCCCCCGTCACCATTCCCCGCTCAAAGGCAAACTTTGCTAAACACCGGATGCCATTGCCGCACATCTCCGCCTCGCTTCCATCGGCGTTGAAGATGCGCATGCGCACATCCGCGACCTCTGAGGGCAAAACCTCAATGACTCCATCGGCCCCAATGCCAAAATGGCGGTCACAGAGCTTCCGGACCACATCGGGAGAAAGGACAAGATCGCCCCGCATCTCTGGGGTACAGAGGAGGAAATCGTTGCCCAGACCGTGCATCTTCACGAAGCGCATTGTCTCCCTCCTACCCCAGTCCCAGAATGCTCTCAAGGCCGTAATAGAACTGCGGGGCCTCACAGACCTTCCGGAGCGCCAGCAGTACCCCAGGCATGAAGGAGGAACGGCTGAGCGAGTCGTGGCGAAGGGTCAAAATCTGCCCCTCTCCACCGAAAATCACTTCCTGATGAGCCACAAAGCCCGGAAGGCGAATACTGTGAACCCGTACGCCCCGGTACATTCCACCCCGGGCTCCTGCAACGAGTTCTTGACCTTCAGGGGTCAGGAAATGCCCAGAATCCATCCCCTCAATGGTTTTGAGAGCTGTGCCCGAAGGAGCGTCCTTCTTTTGAGGATGATGGTACTCAATAATCTCCGCCGCCTGGAAGAAGGGCGCGGCAATCCGGGCAAAGTACATCATGAGTACTGCTCCGATGGCAAAATTCGGGGCTATTACACATCCGAGCCGCTCGCTCTCCACAACCTGGCGCATACTCTGAATCTCATCCTGGGTCAGACCCGTTGTGCCAATGACCATGGCCACCCGGTGTTTCACAAAGACCGGGAAGTTCTTCCGCAAAGCCTCGGCATGGGTGAAGTCGCAAACAACCTGGGGAGCACTTCCTCCAAGGACGCGTTCAAGGTCATCCTGTATGAGGACACCCAGGGGTCCTACACCTGAAAGCACACCCGCGTCCTGCCCCACTTCCTGCACATCGCAGGCTCCCACAAGGACAAAATCCTTCTCCCGAGCCAGAGTCCGCACGATTTCTCTCCCCATTTTTCCCGCAGCACCCACCACACAGACACGAATCACCCTGCTCCCTCCTCAGGAATCACGTCTCTCCGCAAAAGATCGCTCAGGCTCTCCGGTCGCACCACAAGGCGCGCCATACCATCTCGAACGAACACCACACCAGGGCGGGGAATAAGGTTGTAGTTTGAGGCCATGGAATAGTTGTAGGCACCGGTCCCCTCAACGACCAGAATGTCTCCCCTCTGCGCCTTTGGGAGTTCAATCTCTGGGATGAGCACATCTCCTGACTCACAGCATTTCCCCACGATGGCCACCGTCTCTTTTTCCTCTCCCTCAACCCGGTTTCCTAAAAGCGCCTGGTACCGGGCTCCGTAGAGCACCGGACGGGGGTTGTCGGTCATACCGCCATCCACAGCGACGTACTTTTTGACCCCAGGGATTTCCTTGACAAAACCCACCCGGTACACCGTACTCCCCGCAGTGTTGACGATGGACCGCCCGGGTTCAATAAAGAGCACCGGGAGAGGGTAAGAAAGGGAAAGACACTTCTCCCGCACTTTCCCGGTGAGTGCTTCAACGTAGGAACGAATTGAGGGGAAATCCCCCTTCTCTTCATCAAGGTACGGGACACCCAACCCTCCACCGAGATCAAGCTCCTCAAGCACAAGACCGTGGTTTTTGCGGAGGGCATCCATGAACTCCAGAAGGATGTCCACAGTCTTCAGGAAAGGCTCAAGTGTCCGTATTTGAGACCCGATGTGACAGTGTACCCCCCGAACGTCAAGATGGGGAGAGGATGCCGCAAGGAGGAAAGCCTTCTCAGCTATCCCCTCAACGAGGGGGAAACCGAACTTACTCTCAACCTTTCCTGTGGTGATGTGCGCGTGGGTGTGGGGGTCAACGCCGGGAGTAACACGAAGGAGAACGGGGAGCTTGCCATGAACGTACCGTTTGCTCTCCTCCAGAAGGCACTCAAGCTCCTCAAAGCCGTCCACAACCCACCGTCCGACACCCTCCCGAAGCGCCAGAGCGCGTTCCTCATCGGTTTTGTTGTTCCCGTGGAAAATCAGGCGGTTCCAGGGGAAACCACTTCCCAGGGCAACGAAGTACTCTCCCCCTGAGACAACATCAAGCCAGAGACCTTCCTGAGCCACAAGACGACACATCGCTCCACAGAGGAAAGCCTTACCCGCATAGGCCACGTGGAAACTCGGGTAATGCTGGGCAAAGGCCTCCCGGTACTCCCTCATTGCCTCCACGATTTCCTCTTCATCGAAGACGTACAGAGGAGTACCAAACTGCTTCGCAAGGTCTACAACGTCGCACCGGCCAATCTCAAGGTGATTGAGGGCATTGACGCTCTTTCGGCCTAACATTACCTGCCTCCAGAAACTTTTTGGTTTTATTAACACAAGGAACCGTTTCTGTCAACGAGGTTTTTTTACAGCTTGTCAATCCCATGTCTTCTGAGCCATTCCCGAAAGCTCTCTTCGTCCCCAAGAATTTCCTGGTCGTAATTCTCCTCGAGCTTTCGAATTTGGTCAGCAAGTTCAGGACGTTCGGCAACGAGCTTATCGATGTTTTTCTCGAATTCGTCACAGAGGGCA
Source organism: Candidatus Caldatribacterium saccharofermentans OP9-77CS (assembly GCA_000347575.1). Lineage (GTDB taxonomy): Bacteria > Atribacterota > Atribacteria > Atribacterales > Caldatribacteriaceae > Caldatribacterium > Caldatribacterium saccharofermentans. The sequence goes on from APCU01000010.1 coordinate 3,050, forward strand.
TCAAGGTCGTCAAGAGGAAGGGAAAGTCCAGCAAAGGGCAAGAGCACACGGAGCGCTGCCCGGATGCCTTTCGGATTCGTGGCCTGAACGTACATGGGGATCTCAACAACGATGTTCACCATCTCCACGTCTTTTGTTCTTGCCGTAGCCGTCATGAGCGTCGTGATGCTCGCTGGACCTTCGTAGTTACTGAAACGAACTCCGTAAGGAAGGAGCTTCTCCTTCAGGGCCTCATCAGAGACAGAACAGTAGACCCGGGGTTCTCGGGTATGGGGGGTAAGGCCGCTGACGCTCCCCACGAAAATCATCCGCCGGATTCCGAACTCCTTAAGGAGCAGGAACATGTCGTCAACGTACTCCCGCCACCGGATGTTTGGCTCCTTCCCAAGGAAAAGCACAACGTTTTTCTCGTCGGCGCAGAAAAAGTGGTTCTGGGGGTAGCGGAATTCCTGCACCAAGCCCTCACGGATAAGGGTATAGGGGCGGAACTGGGCCACCTCTTCCATGCTTCCAGGAAGATTGAAAATGTAGAAATCGTACGGCTCAATCTGGGCCAGGATTTCTGCCTGCAATTTGTCCCTGAGGTACATCACCGTCCCGGTAGAGACACTTCCACCATCCATCCAGCCGGTGAAACCCACAATGAGAACAGGGTCTTGAAGCACAGGCCTCCGGTAAACGATGAGCCGACTCATGAACTCACTTCCCTTCCTCACAGCGATGGTTCTGGCATCCGACGGGCAAGGTTCTCAAAGCGGGCGAAATCTTTCTGGAAGAGGAGTTCAACCGTTCCCACAGGACCATTCCGTTGCTTGGCCACGATGACCTCGGCGATGTTCTTCTTCGACGTATTCGGATTGTAGTAATCCTCCCGATAGATGAGAATGACAAGGTCCGCATCCTGCTCAATGGCGCCACTTTCCCTCAAATCAGAAAGCTGGGGTCGTTTGGGACTTCGTTGCTCCACGGCACGACTCAGCTGGGAAACAGCAATAACGGGGATGTTGAGCTCCCTCGCCATAGCCTTCAGGGAACGGGAAATCTCGGAAATCTCCTGCTGGCGGTTTTCGGAACGACCGTAACCCTTCATGAGCTGGAGATAGTCGATAATAATAAGACCAAGGTTCTTCTCGGCCTTGAGGCGACGGGCTTTTGCCCGGAGTTCAAGCACCGATATACTCGGGGTATCGTCGATGAAAATCGGGGCCTCAGCAAGCCTCCCCGCTGCATGAGCCAGCTGAGGCCAGTCTCTCTCTGTAAGGAATCCTTTCCGTACTCTCCCTGCGTCGATGCGGGCTTCGCTGCAGAGCATACGCTGGGCAATCTGGTCCTTCGACATCTCAAGGCTGAAAATGGCCACGGGGATTTTCTTCTCCACACCGACGTACTGGGCAATGTTTAGACAGAAGCTCGTTTTCCCCATGCCCGGACGAGCAGCCACAACGATGAAATCGGAGGGTTGGAAACCTGCGGTGAGGACATCAAGGTCGACAAATCCTGAAGGAACACCCGTGACGTGTTCATCACGATGGTAAAGCTCAGTAATGCGGTCAAACGCCTCATTGACCACCTCTTTGAGGGGAACAAAGTCAGAACGAATTCGTTTCTGGGAAAGCTGGAGAATGAGGTTCTGGGCCTGATCGAGGAGTTCGTCCGCCTCGAGCCTGGCTTCGTAACCCTCCCGGATGATGCGTGTGCACAGCTGAATGAGCGATCGAATAAGGGACTTCTCCTCCACGATATGGGCGTAGTACTCGACGTTTGCTGCCGTCGGAACAACGTTGACCAGCTGGGCCAAGTACTCCATACCGCCGACACTCTCAAGCTTCCCCTTCTGCCTGAGTTTCTCAGCCAAGGTCACCAGATCGCAGACTTTATCCTCACCAAAGAGCTCGACCATGCTCTCGAAAATGATCCGATGCGCTTCGTAGTAAAAGTCCTCAGGACGCAGGATTTCAAGCGCCTTCAGGAGGGCTTCCCGGTCAAGGAGCATCGATCCCAGCGTCGCCTGCTCAGCCTCAACACTGTGCGGAGGAATGCGATCAATGCTCAGAAGTCGACACCTCGCCGCCAGTTTCTTCCGGGAGAACTTTCACCGTGAGGGTTGCTGTTACACCCCGCCCGAGATTCACCCTCACCCTGTGTTCCCCAAGGTCCTTGATGGGCTCCTCAAGGTCGATGTACTTTCGGTCAAATTCCCGTCCAATTGCTTGGGCAACACGTTCGGCAATCTCTTTTGAGGTCAGAGAACCATAGAGCTTTCCCGTTTCGCCAGCTTTTTTTCGGAATTCGAGAATCATACCCTCGAGGAGCTTCTTAAGAGCCTGGGCCTCTTGAAGCTCTTTCTCCTCTGCCATCGCCTTCCTGCGGCGGATGGCCTCAATCTGGGAAATATTTGCCTCTGTGGCCAGGACGGCGAGTTTTCTCGGCAACAGGTAATTGCGAGCATACCCCCGGCGAACCTCGACCACGTCACCTTCTTTCCCGAGATTTTCCACATCCTGCAGGAGGATAACCTTCATGCTCTCAACCTCCTTCACTGTTTCGAGCGCAATTTCCGGAAATCAATGAAGACGTCGAACACTCCCAGCCAGCTGAGGAGGAAAGAAAACAGCGGCTGGAAAAGCAAGAAGACGAGAATGGCAACTCGAACCGCTCTGGAGCGAATGTACTTCTCCAGGAAATAGTATACCAGAGAAAGCCCCTCAAGAAGGAAGAGTAGCTGCGTCACAACCTGGACGTTGACTCCAATCCTCCCCAAAAGAGAAGTACCCCCAAAGAGGATGAACACCCACCCCAGAACAAAGGCCCAGAAAACAGACCTTGGCAGTCGCCACTCAGAAAAGGGGGGAACCTCAGGAAAAGCGAGGCCGATTCTCTTCCCAATCCACCGCCCAAGGAGGAAGTTGCACCCCGTATCAAAAAGCGACGCCACAATGAGGAGAGCGGGCATCACAAGCTTGATAAGGCTCACCAGGTCTCCCGCGCCGGGGAGATTCTGACCAACCCAGGGTGTCCTCCGTACCGTCTCCTCGAGGAGGAGGAGATTTTCAGTAAGCGGATTTTTTCCCGTAGCAAGGAGGACAACACCAAGGAGGACAAACTTTGAGAACAGAGAAACAAGGGTGTTAACCAGGAGAATTTCAGGAAAATCATATCCTCTCTTCACCGTCAGGCCCATGGCAATGCCCAGAAGGGAAAACCCTAAAAGACATGTCATCGCCTGCAAAAACCCCGCAAGGGCGAAAACTAAAAGACTGGCCACACAGGAAGCCAGTATCCCTAAACGTGCGTCCCACCGGATAACGAGAAACATCACCGGCAAGGGACACAAAAAACTCACTAGAATCCCCAGAACGGGAAGGTAAATGGAAGCAAGGTAGAGAATGACCGTGAGGGCGGCAAAAAAGGCACCCTCAACGGTTGAACGAACATTTCTCATACATCGAGGTCACTCAATGATATACGGCAAAAGAGCCATCTCTCGTGCCCGCTTTATGGCCTGGGCAAGCCTCCTCTGGTGCTTTGCACAGTTTCCACTGATGCGGCGAGGGATAATCTTTCCCCGCTCGCTCAGAAATCTCTGGAGCGTCTCCACGTCTTTATAGTCGATGTGGGCTTTCCCCAAACAGAAAATGCAGACTTTTTTCTTCTTCCGGAAGAACCTCTTCCTGGCAACACGTTCCTCACGTTCTACTGCCACCTCTTATCCTCCTCTCAGAAAAATTCAAAGTGTTTCTCTTCAACCACCGGCGAACATCCCGTAAGGCGTTTTACCTCAGAGGCCACGATTTCATACGATTTTCGCTTCTGGCCTCCCTGATCCTCAAAAGTCCGCACCTGGACCCTTCCCTCCACAAAGACCCAGTCTCCCCGCTTCAGGTTTTCCCCGCAAAAAAGCGCAAGGTCCCTCCACGCGACAATGTAGAGGTAGTCAAAATACTCCCGGTTGTCCTCACTGCTCACTCCCCGCGAAACGGCAAGGGGAAAGCTCGTCACCGGGGTCCCGTTGGGTGCATACCGGACCACCGGGCTCTGGGTGAGAAAACCTATGAGAAAAACCTTATTCAGACTGGGTCGGGACATCCGTCTCCCTTTCGCCCGTCAGGGCCTGGACTTCTGCCTCTTCGGGCGCCTGAGGCTTTTCCTTAGAACGCGCCTTTTCCTCTTTCACCAGGATGTGACGGAGGATATCCTCGGTGTACCGGACAACCCGGGACACCTCGGCGACGTTTCTGGGGGAAATCGCAAAGCGGAGGAAGACGTAGTAACCTTCCCTCTGTTTCTCAATAGGATAGGCGAGCCTACGCTTCCCCCAGAAATCCACGGCATTCACCACACCGCCCTGGTCCACGATGGTGTTCTTCAGTTTTTCCACAACACTCTGGACACCATCTTCAGTGAGCGTCGGTCGAATGACAACTCCCAGTTCGTACTCCTGCATAGTCGCTCTCTCCTCCCTTCGGACTATGGCCCCATCCAGAAGGATGGGGCAGGGATTCCCCTTTTCAGGTACCCTCCTGCCACGAGGCCAGATAGGCCCGCTGGCGAGGAGTCATCTCTTCAAGCCGCACCCCAAGGGCAGCAAGCTTCAAGCGAGCAACCTCCTCGTCGATTTCCTGGGGCACCCGGTATACCCTCTTTTCAAGGTTTGATGCATGCTGCACAAGGTATGCCACAGAAAGCGCCTGGTTGGCAAAACTCATGTCCATGACCGATGAGGGATGACCCTCAGCACACGCCAGGTTCACAAGCCGGCCTTCCCCAAGGAGGTACAACCTCTTTCCGTCTCGCAGCGTGTATTCCTCCACCATTGGTCGAACCACCTGCTTGGTCACACTGAGCTCCTCAAGTCCCTCGATGTCGATTTCAACGTTAAAGTGGCCAGCGTTAGCCAGAACCGCCCCGTCCTTCATGAGGAGAAAGTGCTCCTTCCGAATCACCGCAACATTCCCGGTGGCGGTGACGAAGACCTCGCCCCACGAGGCTGCTTCGCTCATGGACATAACCTCGTGGCCGTCCATAAGGGCTTCCAGGGCTCGCACAGGATGAACCTCAACCACAGCGACCCTCGCTCCCATACCCCGTGCCCGAAGGGCAATGCCACGGCCACACCACCCGTACCCCACAACCACAAACCGCTTCCCCGCAAGAAGCAAGTGCGTTGCCCTGAGAATTCCCTCTATCGTGCTCTGCCCTGTTCCGTAACGGTTGTCGAACATGTGCTTGGTATCAGCATCATTCACCGCAATAACGGGGTAGGCCAGCTGTCCGCTCTGGGCGAGGCTGCGGAGCCGGATAACACCTGTGGTTGTTTCCTCAGTCCCTCCCAGAATCCCACTGAGCGTTGTGCCACCCCTTCTGTGAGCTGTCGAGGTGAGGTCCGCACCGTCGTCCATGGTGATATGAGGTTGAGCATCCAGCACGCGCTCTATGTGGTCGTAATAGGTGGCTCTGTCCTCTCCGCGGAGCGCAAAAACAGCAATGCCAAAGTCCTGGACGAGCGCCGCCGCCACGTCATCCTGGGTACTTAAAGGATTTGAGGCACAGAGGAAAACCTCTGCTCCACCTTCCTTCAGGGTGATGGCAAGAACCGCTGTCTCAGCAGTCACATGGAGACAGGCACCCACCCGTATACCCTGGAGAGGACGGGATGTGCGCCACCGGGCGGCGATTTCTCGCAGAACAGGCATCTCCCTGAAAGCCCAGTCAATCTTTTGCCTCCCCAGAAGAGCCAATCCCAAGTCCCGCACGTGATAGGTCATATCCGGGCTCCTTTCCCTCAGAATCCTGCCAGATCTCGAAGGATCTCGACCTTGTCAGTTTTCTCCCAGCTGAAATCCGGGTCGTTCCGTCCAAAGTGGCCATACACGGCAGTCTTCTTGTAAATAGGTCGACGGAGCTTGAGGTTCTTGATGATAGCCCCGGGACGGAGGTCAAAAACTTCTCTGACAATCTCGAGAATCTTCTCATCGGGGATCTTCCCCGTTCCAAAGGTATTGACGGCCATCGAGACGGGCCGGGCAACACCTATGGCGTAAGCAATCTGGAACTCACAGCGGTCTGCAAAGCCAGCAGCAACGATGTTCTTTGCCACGTATCGCGCTGCGTAACTCCCCGAGCGGTCGACCTTGGTGGGATCCTTGCCAGAAAAACATCCGCCACCATGCCTGCCAACTCCCCCATAGGTATCCACGATGATTTTCCGTCCGGTGAGCCCCGTATCCCCCTGGGGACCGCCAATGACGAATCTCCCCGTGGGGTTCACAAGAATCCGGGTACGGGAGTCAAGGAACTCGGGAGGGATTACCGGACGAATGACGTGTTCAATAATGTCCTCCCGAAGCGTTTCAAGGGAGATATCAGGATGGTGCTGAGCGGAAACGATGATGGTATCAATGCGGACAGGACGGTCGTTCTCGTAATCCACTGTTACCTGGGTTTTCCCATCAGGACGAAGGTACGGGAGAATTCCTTTCTTGCGAACTTCGGCCAGACGAAAAGCCAGAGCATGGGCCATGGCAATAGGAAAAGGCATGAGCTCCGGGGTTTCGTTGCAGGCATACCCGTACATCATCCCCTGGTCTCCAGCTCCAAGAGAAAGCTCCTCATCCTCCACTTCTTCGCCCATTTTGACCTCCAAGGAACGGTTCACCCCAAGGGCAATGTCCGGTGATTGCTCATCAATGGCCGTGAGCACTGCACAGGTCTCAAAATCAAAACCGTATTTGGCCCGGGTATACCCGATATCCCGTACGGTATTCCGGGCAATACGAGGGATATCAACGTAGGTCGTCGTCGTCATCTGACCGGCAACGAGTACCAGTCCCGTAGCCACAAGCGTCTCCACTGCCACCCGACCATAGGGGTCCTCGGCGAGAACGGCATCGAGTATGGCGTCGGAAATCTGGTCAGCGATTTTGTCCGGGTGACCTTCGGTGACGGATTCAGAAGTAATTTGGTACTTTCGCGCCATCCTGCTACCTCCCTTCACGCTCTCCGTTTTCCCAGGAAAATCAAAGGATAAAGGTAACACACCCCCTTGAAAAAGTCAACCAATTTCGTGGAGAAGGTCAAGTCCGTCGCGCTCCGAGTACACCACCCGGGCCCTTTGCCAGAGCTTCTCGAGATTGTAGAATTCTCGCTCCTCTTGCCGGAAAACATGGACGATGATTTCCCCATAATCGAGGAGAATCCACTCTCCGGTGTCCTCTCCCTCCACGTGGAAAGGACGAACCCCGACCTCCTCAAGGTGTTCGAGGACTTCCTCAGCAATGGCTCTGGTCTGAATCGGAGAGGAACCACTACAGAGAACCCAGTAGTCTGAAAAAGGAAAAAGACCTCGCAGGTCCAGAATAGTGATATCAAAGGCCTTCTTCCGCTCAATGGCCTCCTTGACCCTCCGGATTTTCTCCTGAACCTTCACCGCCACTCCTCTCCCTGGCGAAGAATCCGTGAATTTTCTCCCGGGCAACGTCAAGCTGAGGTTCCCAGAAACTCAACCCGTTGAGATAAACCGGCTCTCCCGGCAGAATATCCATGGTGACCGCCTTCTCCTCGAGGCCCTTAAACCACAGAGCAAGCTGCAGGATATTCTCAAGGGGGATATTGGTGTGCAAAGCTTGCTTGAGGCTTTCAAAGAGCGCCGGAAGGTGGGCCAGTGTTGAAGGGTCCTGAGCTTTGGCAATGAGCGCCTGAAGGAAAGCCTGCTGGCGCTTGATTCTGCCAATGTCCCCCAGAGGGTCATGACGGAAGCGAACGTACTGCAGGGCTTTCTCTCCGTTGAGCACCTGTTTCCCCGGCTTGAGGTTGATGAAAAGGCCCTGAGCACGGTCCACATAGTACATCGGCTTCTCCACTTCAATCTCCACGCCTCCCAGGGCGTCCACCACCTTCTCAAAGGCGTCGTAGTTCACCTCGACGAAATAGGGAACCTCTATACCCAGACTTTCCTCCAGGGTCTTTTTGAGGAGTTCAATACCTCCCCGAGCGTATGCATGGTTGGCCTTATCGTATCCAACACCCGGGATGAGTAACCGCGAATCCCTCGGGACGGAGAGGAGGAACACCTCTCCCGATTTAGTGTTCACAAAAGCCAGGATGATGGTGTCACTCCGCAGGGGTTTGATGTTATCCTGTCCCACAATGAGAATGCAAGTATTTTCGGGAGTCACATACCCCATGACTTTTTTCACAACCGTCCATCGGAACGGAGCCCGAACTCCAAAGAGCGCAAGGGTAAAGAGTCCACCAAAACCGATGAGAAAGCCGAGAATGAGGTAGAAGATCTTCCAGCTCCGTCTCATAACATTTTCCCTTCTTTTCGCAGCATGCTGATTTCCCGATTCCAGGAACGGAGGCTCTCCAGAGCGATAACGCCATAGGTCCTGAGAAGGTACTCTATCTTCGCCCGCAACGCAAGGATATACCCCACCCGGAGGTCAGAGTATGCCCGTTGACGGATTTCCCGAGCTTCGGGGAAATCCCGGCCAGGCTCGGCGATATCGGCCACAAAGACAACTTTGTCGAACGCGGACATCCACTCGCAGCCTGTGGCGTGCCAGCGAATTGCCCGGAAAATCCGAAAATCCCGAAGGCCCAGTTCCCGCTCAATAATCGCAGGGGCAGCGAGAGCGTGGAAGATCTCGGGAATGGGGAAATCGCTCTCCTGGATGTACGGTGGAAGGAATTCTCTCAGAGTTTCCCAAGGAAGATCACGGGCACAGTCATGCAAAAGACCTGCAAGGTACGCCCGGAAGGTATCTTCTCCGTGAACAGCAGCAAGGTGTTCCGCTTCCTCTGCCACCCGCAGGGAATGGGCAACCCGGGGAGGGGAAAGCACCACCCTGAGAAAATCCAAAGCCTTATTAATCTCGATACAGTCCGTTCTTGTAAATATAGTTCTCCACCGCCTCTGGGAGAAGGTATTTAATGGATTCACCCCGCCTGACTCTCCGGCGAATCTCGGAAGACGAGATAGCTAAAGCCGAGACCTCTATAATCTTGACCCGGTCCTTCAGTGGTCCCTCGAGATGCTGCAGGCGGTACCCGGGACGCGTTGCAGCCACAAAGGTACACAGACGGAGAAGCTCTTCCGGGTTGTTCCAGGTTGAAATCTGGGCAAAGGCATCAGCACCAGTGATGAAGTAAATCTCCGTATCCCCTCCCCAAAGCTCCCTGAAATACCGCACCGTATCGACAGAATAAGAGGGTCCGGGTCGCTCAATTTCCACGCGGGAAACACTGAAATAGGGGTTCGTGATGGTGGCAAGGACCACCATAAGGTAACGATGTTCAGGATCGGTGATTTTCTGACCGATTTTGTGGGGAGGTCGTGCCGAGGGGACAAAGACAACCTCATCAAGCCCAAAATAGTCCCGCACTTCCTCAGCGGTCACAAGATGACCGTAATGGATGGGGTCAAAGGTTCCTCCCATGATACCCTTTTTGGGCAACTCTTCCCACCTTCCCCACTATTCCCTGATCTGTCCTGAACCATACACAACAAATTTCCAGGTCGTGAGCTCCCGCAGGCCCATAGGACCCCGGGCATGGAGTTTCTGGGTGCTGATGCCGATTTCTGCCCCCATACCGAATTCTCCTCCATCGGTGAATCTGGTGGAAGCATTTACAAAAACCGCCGCAGAATCCACCCGGTTGAGGAACTCCAGGGCATGGGCGTAATTCAAGGTCACGATAGCGTCGGAATGGTGCGAACCGTAGGTGTTGATGTGACGGATGGCCTCGTCGAGACTTCCAACCACACGGACAGCGATAATGAGATCGAGGTACTCAGTATACCAGTCTTCCTCGGTGGCCGGAACCACCCCCGGGACAATGCGTTGCGTTTCCTCACAGCCCCGCACCTCCACACCCTTTTCCTGAAGGGCCCGGACAATGCGAGGAAGGAAAACAGGGGCAATGCTTCTGTGGACAAGAAGCGTTTCACAGGCATTGCAGACACTGGGACGCTGTGTTTTGGCGTTGATGACGATTCGTTCAGCCATGTCGAGGTCCGCAGCATCATCCACGTAAACGTGGCAATTCCCAACGCCCGTTTCGATGACCGGAACACGGGAGTTTTCGATGACCGTTCGAATGAGGTCTGCCCCACCTCTTGGGATGGCTACATCGATGTACTCTCGGAGGGCGAGGAGAACCTTCACATCTTCATGGCTTTCGCTTTCAATGAGCCCCACACAATCTTCAGGGATATCGCATCTCCGGAGCACCTCATGGACAATCTTCACCAGCGCTCTGTTGGAGGAAAGAGCAGAACTGCTTCCTCGCAAAACCACGGCATTTCCAGCCTTGAGACACAACCCCACGCTATCGATTGTCACGTTGGGTCGTGCCTCGTAAACGATAGCCACAACCCCCAGGGGAACACGGACTCTCGTCACAAGAAGACCATTAGGTCTCCTTGCACCATCGATAACCTCTCCAACCGGATCGGGTAGGGCCGCAATATCCCGGAGGCCGGAAGCCATGGCCTCAATGCGTTTCTCATTCAGAGCCAGGCGATCGAGCAATGCCTGCTTCATCCCCGAAGCTTTCCCCCGCTCAAGGTCCAGGGCGTTCGCTTCAAGAATCTCCTGCTTGCGTTCCAAGAGTTTCTCCGCAAGATGCAACAGGAAGCGGTTCTTCGCCTCCGAAGAGAGACCGGCAAGAACTGAAGCAGCTTCCTTAGCCTTTCTGGCAATTTCCCGGATGGTCTCCATCATACTTCCCTCCCAGAAACACGAAATCATCAGCGTGGATGACCTCCTCACTCCAGTCCCCCTGACCCAGAATTTCTTCTATTCTCGTGCTCCGCAACCCTCGAATTTTCTCCAGTTCTTCCGAGGAGTAATTCACAATGCCCCTCCCGATGAGCTCGCCATCTTCACCCACAACCTCCACACAGTCTCCTGCCTCGAATCGCCCCAGAACATCCACCACTCCTGCAGGGAGAAGACTCTTCTTCTCAAAGAGCGCTCTCTTTGCACCCTCATCCACCACAACCTGTCCCTGAGGGATCATACCAAAGGCAATCCACCGTTTCTTCCCTCGCAGGGAATGCTCTGCAGGATAGAAGAACGTCCCCAAAGCCTCTCCTGCAAGAAGGCGAAGGAGAATACCAAAATCCTTCCCCGAGGCAACGATGACCCCAATCCCCGAGAGGGTGGCAATTCTTGCCGCAAGGATCTTGCTGCGCATACCTCCAGTAGCAAAAGTGCTCCCCTCCCTCTTTGCCATTCGCTCAATCTCCTCATCGATGACCCGAACTTCAGGGATGAGTTCCGCCTGGGGGAACCGGCGTGGATCGTCGGTGTACAGACCCTCAACATCGGAAAGGATGATCAAAAGGTCGGCATCAACAATCGAGGCCACAAGGGCTGAAAGGCGATCGTTATCGCCAAACTTGATTTCCTCTACCGCCACTGTATCGTTCTCATTCACAATGGGGACTATCCCCAGCCGCAGGAGGGCTTCAAAGGTGTTCCGGGCATTCAGGTACTTTGAGCGGTTGTGGACATCCTCGGGAGCCAAGAGAATCTGCGCAACCCTCACGCCGAACTCCGCAAAGACAGAACAGTAGTGCTGCATGAGTATTCCCTGACCCACTGCTGCCATTGCCTGTTTGAAGGGAATGTCGTTGCGCCGTCGGGTGATACCAAGGGCACTCATGCCACAGGCAACCGCTCCCGAAGAGACCAGGACTACCTCTCTCCCCTGCGCTCTGGCCTCCACAATGCTTTTGGCCAGACTCCGCAACCGACCCTGAGAGAGGGAAAATCCATCAACGAGAAGCGAAGAACCCACTTTGACCACGAGACGACGAGCGTTCGTTACGATTGTTTTCCGTTCCATTGCGAAAGCGCAAGCCCTCTTCCCGTCCAGACAAACCGGTAGGACCCAATCTCCACCGTGCTTCCCGGGGGTAAGGCTTCAAGGTACCGGAGAAAACCCGATCTCTCGAGTTCTCTGTGGAAGGAAGCCTCGTCCTTTTCGGGAGGACACTCCTTTACAAGCTTTTCCAGAAAACGCGAGGCAAAACGGTATACTCGCGGGGAACGTCCCTGTGCGCCCCCTTTCCCCAGAGAGGAAGGAGAGGGAACCTCCTCCTGCTTCAACCTCAAAAGTTCCACCACCTTGTCCAAAAGCTCAGAGAGACCGAAACGGGTCACCGCTGAAATGCCAACCCCGGCTATGCCTTCCCGAGCCAGCTCCCAGGCAAAGTGCTCCCACCTTGTTTGTGCTTCAGGGAGATCGAGTTTTGTCCCCACCACAATGAAAGGTTTCTCAAGAAGCGACGCGCTGTACTGGGAGAATTCTTGGCGAAGAATAGAAAAGTCCCTCCACGGGTCACCGGAGTACGGAAACGCCATATCCACAAGACAGAGGACGACCCGCACCCGTTCTACATGCCGCAGGAATTCCAGACCCAGTCCCGCTCCCTGGCTTGCCCCTTCGATAATTCCAGGGATATCAACCATGACGAAACGTTCATCCCGGTGTTGCACCACACCCAGAGTGGGATGGAGCGTCGAGAAAGGATAAGGAGCAATGCGTGGCCGGGCATCGCTCACCACAGAAAGCAGAGTGGACTTCCCCGCATTGGGAAGGCCCGCAAGCCCAACATCGGCAATGAGTTTAAGCTCAAGACGAAGCTTTCTCGCTTCTCCCTCTTCCCCCCGCAGAGCAACGCGGGGTGCCTGATTCGTTGCAGTGGCAAACGATGCGTTTCCCCGTCCTCCCCGACCACCCCGGGCAACGAGCACCTCCATGCCGTCCACCATAAGGTCAGCAAGGAGTTCCCCAGTCTCGGCATCAAAAACCTGCGTCCCCACGGGAACCTCGATGACGATATCTTCCCCCTTTGCACCATGCTTCTTCTTCCCATGCCCCGGCTCTCCAGGTGGTGCCTGGTACAGGGGCTGCAGGGCTACATCGTAAAGGGTCTTCTTCCGGGAAGAAGCACGCAAAAAAACACTCCCCCCATCGCCCCCATCCCCTCCATCTGGGCCGCCACGGGGGACGTATTTTTCCCGGCGAAAGTGAATTGCCCCATCCCCTCCTCTGCCACCTCGGACCTCTATGAATGCACGATCAACAAACATGAACTACGCAGGGACCTGGGAGAGTACTGAAACCCACTTCCGCCCCTTTCTGGTCTCAAAGACCACATAGCCATCCTTCAGGGCAAAAAGCGTGTAGTCCCGTCCAACTCCCACGTTCTTCCCCGGTTTAATGTGGGTTCCCCGTTGCCGGACGATGATGCTCCCAGCCCGGACGAATTGCCCTCCATAGGCCTTAACCCCAAGGTACTTGGGGTTGCTGTCCCGACCATTCCTCGCACTTCCACCGCTCTTTTTATGCGCCATACCCCATCATGCCTCCTTGATCTCTATCTTCTCAATCCGCACAAGGGTTACCGGCTGACGATGCCCCTTCTTGCGTCGGTAATTCACCTTGGGTTTGTACTTGAAAACAATGACCTTTTTCCCTTTCCCCACACCGAGAACCCGTCCCCTGACCTGCACATTCTCAAGATAAGGTCTACCTACGAGGATTTCTCCATCCTTTCGGGCCAAGAGTACCCGGTCAAAAGCCACTTCCTCATTCACCGGGGCCAGCACACAGTCTACCTGAAGCAGTGAACCCTCGGTAACCTTGTATTGCTTTCCTGCTGCTTCCACGATGGCAAACACGGCATTTCACCTCCCAAAGACGGATGGTAATTTACCACAGATACTTCTTTCCGTCAAACGGTCATGGGACTTCCTGCATTCGCGCCCGGATTTCTTCGTCACCCACCCCGACAATGCTGTACCTCCGGGGCGGCAGGTTTCTACTCACCTTCCAGAGGATTTCTTTTCTGTAGAGTTTCTGGAGATTCTGCAGGAACCGCTCACCCTCCGAGGCGAGATACCCTCCAAGCTCCTCCCCCACCACAAAGCCAAGAACCGAAGAAGACGTGTGGCGGCAGATTTCCTCAACCTTGCGCAGGAAATTTACGGCTACGGTTTCAAGCGAAAGCACTCTTCCTTCTCCCTCGCAAAAAGGGCACGGTTCGCGGAGGAGCGAGTCAAGGCTTTTTCGAACGCGTTTTCTCGTCATCTCCACAAGGCCGAGTTCGCTCATATCCACAACCGTACACCTTGTTCGATCCCGGCTCAGGAATTCCTCAAGAGCACGGACAACCTGCCGGCGGTGCTCCTTTTTCTCCATGTCAATGAAGTCGATGAGGATAATCCCCCCAATGTCCCGCAGACGAACCTGCCGGGCGATTTCCTCTGCAGCTTCGAGGTTGGTTCTCAGAATGGTGTCCTGGAGGTCTTTCTTGCCCACAAACTTCCCGGTGTTTACATCAATGACTGTCATAGCCTCAGTCCGATCAAACACAAGGTATCCGCCGCTACGAAGCCAGACCTTTCGGCTCAGAGCGCGTTCGATTTCCTTCTGGAGACCGAAATGTTCAAAGATGTTCTCTCGACCCTCAAAGAAATGAACCCGCTCCGCGAGATGGGGAACCAGAGACTCCATGAAGTCTCTGAGCTTCTGGTACCCGAAAAAGGAGTTAATCCAGATATTCTCCACGCTCTCATCCACAATATCCCGCACCAGAGCATAGATGAGACTCGCCTCCTGGTAAAGCAGAGCAGGAGCTGTGGTGATTTCGGCTTTCTTCTGGATACGATGCCAGAGACGGACCAGGGATTCAATGTCTTCCCGAATTTCTTCGATGCTTTTCCCCTCCGCAGCAGTCCGAACGATGATACCGGAACCGTTGGGGCGTATCCGCTCCACAATCCTCTTCAACCTCTCCCGTTCCTCGCCTGATGCTATGCGGTGCGACACCCCCACAACGTCCATACCAGGCATGAAGACCACGTATCTCCCAGGAAGGGTGATCTTCGTGGAGACCCGAGCGCCCTTCGTTCCCATAGGCTCCTTGGCCACCTGAACGATGATTTCCTCCCCAACCCGGATAAGATGCTCAATTTTGACATCTTTCCGCTTCTCGTCAAGAAGCATATCACCGATGAAGAGAAAAGCGTTCTTGTCAAGACCGATGTTCACAAAAGCTGATTGAATCCCAGGAAGGACGTTCTCCACAACGCCCTTGTAAATATTCCCCGCAAGGCGCAACTCCACCGCCCGCTCGAAAAAGAACTCTACAACTTTCCCGTCTTCAAGGAGCGCTGCCCGCGTTTCAACCTCAGACATGTCAATGACGATATCTCTCCGCAAACCTCATCCTCCATTCCTTTCCCAAAGAAGTAGCCTTTCCCTCACAATTCTTCTGGGAAAAGGACAGCCAGAATTCGTCTCAAGGAAAGCAACGAGCTTCAGGGGATTCCACAGCACCTTCTCCCCCTTAAAGAGAAATGATACCACAGGAGAGGACCCCGCCAAAGAGTATACCGTGATGCCCTCAGGGAGTGTCCACTCTTCTTTGGGACTCCAAGACGCAGGAAAAAAGAAAGTGTACACAATGCCCCGGAGCACCCTCTGCACCGGAGGATCAAAGGATGCAAGGGCCTGGACCTGCGTCACAGCCAGTTCCTCAGGGACTTCCCGATTTAGCCGCTCTTGAAGCTCCCAGGGTGGGAGTGGCTCTCCACAGAACACCTCAAAACACTCCGCTTTACTCTCAATCCCCAAAGGAGTGGCGAAAGGGAAAGAGAAGAGCGGACGAGGGTTGAAACCTTGGGAGTACAGCACCGGTATCGCTGCACGGCGGAAAGCTCGTTCCCACGTCCGATACACGTCAAGATGGGCCAGAAGATGGAAAGGAGCAAGTTTACAATGCTGTATCCGATAGCGAAACTTCTCCACTGCCACACACCCCGCACCGCGTGCAGTTTTTTAGCGAGCACAGAGGACTGGGAAGTCCCTGGCGCGCCCTCTGGTACTCTTCCCAGAGAAAAGCCTTACTCACCCCACAGGATATATGTTCCCAGGGGAATACCTCGTCGAAGGATCGGCTCCGGTAGAGATACCAGGAAAGGTCAAGACTTTCCTCTTCAAGCGCTTCTTCCCATCGCCGCATCAGGAAATGCTCCTGCCATCCCTCGAGAATTCCTCCCTTGCGGTACACCCGCAAAAGCACATTGGCGAGCCTACGGTCCCCCCGGGCCAGCAAAGCTTCAATCTGGCTCATCTCAAAGGAAGACCAGTGGTAACGGACTCGGGACTGTAAAGGCCGGAAGAAATCCCTCAGGAGGCGAATCTTCTCTTCAAGCACTTCCTTGCGATCTTGAGGAACCCACTGGAAGGGTGTGTGGGGTTTCGGGACAAAGGCCGCAATGCTCAGGTGGACCCCTGCGTTCTTCTTCACACTCTTTCCAACCTTGAGGATTTCCCCAACGAGGCGACCGATTCCCCGGATGTCATCCTCTTCCTCAAAGGGTAACCCGATCATAAAGTACAGTTTAATTTCCTGCCATGACGCAGAAAAGGCACTCTCTGCCGCTCTGAGGATTTCCTCATCCTGCAATCCTTTGTTAATGATGTTCCGCAACCTCTCGGTTCCTGCCTCGGGTGCGAAGGTCAGGGTGCTCTTCCGGACCCTCCGCAGGCTCTGCGCAAGGCGCACNCTAAAAGCGTCCATGCGAAGGGACGGCAAAGACACACTGACCCGGTACGGCTCAAGAAGGCGGGAAAGCCTGTCCACAAGCTCCTCAATCCGTGAATAATCATTGCTGCTTAGAGAAAGAAGCGAAACCTCTCCGTAGCCGCTGCTTCGAAGGAGCTCCAGAGCAAGCTCAATTACTCGCTCGGGCGTCCGCTCCCGCTTCGGCCGATAAATCATGCCTGCCTGACAGAAGCGACATCCCCGTGTGCATCCCCTGGCGATCTCCACAGTCACACGGTCATGGACAATTGCAACATAGGGGACCACCATCTTTGAGGGGAAAAAGGCGTGTTCGAGGTCCTTCACAATCTGGCGCCGAACAGGTTGCCTTGGAGGAAGCGAGGGAACATAAACCCCGGGGAAACGGGAGAGCTCCTCGAGGAGAACATCCTTTCTCTGCCCCTTCATCTCCACGAGGGCCATAATGATATCCCCCAGAACTTCCTCCGCCTCCCCGATGAAAAACGCGTCGAAGAAAGGCGCGAGGGGCTCCGGATTCACCGTGCATGGTCCCCCTCCAAGAACAAGGGGGAACCGCCCATCTCGCTCGCTCTGGCGCAATGGCATCCCCGCAAGGTCGAGGAGATACAGGACACTGGTGTAACTCAGCTCGTGCTGCAGGCTAATGCCCAGAAGGTCAAAGGAAACCACCGGTTTTTTCCGCTCAAGAGAAAATAGAGGGATGCCCATCTCCTTCATTTTCTTCCCCATGTCAGGCCAGGGAACAAATACCCTCTCTGCCTGAACTCCAGGCAGGGCGTTCAGTAGCCCGTAGAGAATGCGAAGTCCAAGGTGGGACATGCCCACTTCATACACATCGGGAAAAGCTAAAGCCACCGTGTACCGAATATCCTGCTCGGGCTTGACGATAATGTTCCATTCTCGTCCCAGATATCTCCCGGGTCGCTCCACCGAAAGGAGCGTTGTGTCATAGAAAAGCTGACGCTCTATATCCATCGTTCNCTTTCCTCCTGCTCCGTCCTCCAGATCAAGCGGGCAATCATTCCGGCACCTGCAAGGTGGACGAGAAGCGAACTCCCTCCATAGCTCACGAAGGGAAGGGGAATACCCGTTACCGGGGCGATCCCGAGGTTCATCCCTACGTTGATACCGACCTGGAAGAGAAAGAGGATACCGAAAAGAGCAGCGAAGAGCCGCTCCTCCAAGTTCTCCACCCGCTGTGCCACCTCAAGAACAATCCAGAAAAAGAGAATGAAAAGGGTTAGAAGAACCATGCCCCCGGCAAAACCGAACTGCTCACAGAAAGCGGCAAAGATGAAGTCGGTGTACCGGGCGGGTAAAAACCGAAGCTGGGTCTGTTTCCCCGAAAGCCATCCCTGACCCAGAAATCCCCCAGAACCAATGGCAATCTGGGATTGCACGACGTTGTACCCACTTCCCAGGGGGTCTTTCCAGGGATTAAGAAAGGCGAGAATTCGTTTCCTCTGGTAATCTTTCATGATGAACCATGAAAGGGGCGAAAGACCGGCAAAAAGACCAAGGAGAAGACCGAGTTTCCGTTTGTGCCATCCCCCGATAAAAAGGGCCCCAAACCACAGTACCCCAAGCACCAGGGCCGTTCCAAGATCCGGTTGCAAGAAAACGAGAAGCGTGGGAACAGCAACGAAGAACGCACTTTTGACCAGAAGACTCCAGAAGTCCAGTTCATCCCGGTTGGTGCTCAGATACGAGCTCAAAAAGAAGAGCAGAGCGAGCTTAGCGAACTCCGAAGGTTGGACCGACCGCGAAAAGAGCCATCGCTTTGCCCCCGTTTCATCGCTCTCTCCAAAAACGAGCACTGCACCCAGCGAAAGCACCGAAAAAAGGTACCACAACCAGCTTCGCCGGAAGAGCCACTGGAAATCGGAAAAACGGAAGAGAAGAAAGAG
Organism: Candidatus Caldatribacterium saccharofermentans OP9-77CS; assembly: GCA_000347575.1. Classification (GTDB taxonomy): domain Bacteria; phylum Atribacterota; class Atribacteria; order Atribacterales; family Caldatribacteriaceae; genus Caldatribacterium; species Caldatribacterium saccharofermentans. Next base: position 21,563 of record APCU01000010.1, read on the forward strand.
TGCCCATCCCACGGCATTCCAGAGAACCTGTCTTCCAAAAAAGCTCTTTGGCCCAAACCCCTCATCCCTCAGCGGGTCAACACTATACACGGCAACGACACCCAGGATGCATAAACATAAAGTCACGAGCACAAAGAAGTGTTCCCGCCGCATCATACTCCCCGGTTCTGAAGAATCCACTCAATGACCTTTCGTGCCACCAGGGCAGCCTCACCACTACCATCCCCTCCGTGCTCAACAAGGACAAGGAAAACAAACTTCGGACGATCGGAGGGGAAGAACCCTCCAAACCAGGAGTGCTCTTTCCCATGAGGGTTCTGAGCCGTACCGGTTTTGGCTGCAAGTTTCACCGGTAATCCCCGGCAGTTGAATCCCGTTCCCTGAGTTACAACCTTCTCCATACCCCGAATAACAGTATCCCAGGTTTGAGGGCGAAGCGCAACAGTCCTCCGGAGGGAGGGTTTCACTTCCTTTACGACTTTCCCGTTTTCATCAAGGACTCTCCAGAGCACGTGAGGGTCGTAAACCTTTCCCCGGTTGGCCACCGTGCAAAGGAGGAGGTACATTTCAAGAGGAGTAACGAGGAGATACCCCTGACCGATGGAGAGGTTCATAGTATCTCCTGGATACCATGCTTCTTTCAGAACCTCCCGCTTCCACTCAGGCGTGGGGAAAAAGCCGGTCTTCACCCCTGGGAGGTCGAGATGAGCATCCTGCCCAAGACCGAACATCCTCGCATAGCGGGCAATCCGCTCCGGACCCAGCCGTAATCCCAGAGTATAGAAGACCACATTGCACGATTCGGCAATAGCCTCTTCAAAGGTCACCCTTCCATGACCTCCCCTTTTCCAACAGAGGTACTTCCAGTTCCCGTACTCCAGGTAGCCAGGGCAAAAAAACGATTCCCGTGAAGTCACCACCTGTTCCTCCAAAGCTGCAAGGGCGATGAGAATCTTAAAAAGCGAGCCAGGAGGATACAGTGCCTGAGTAGGACGGGCCAGAAGGGGGTTGGATTTCTGCTCAAGAAGGTCCAGCCACTCCTTAAGACTCAGGCCCCGACTGAAGAGGTTGGGGTCAAAGCTTGGTTTACTCACAAACGCGAGGATTTCTCCAGTTGCCGGATCCCCCACAAGCACCACGCCGTTTCGCCTCCCTAAAGCTTCATAGCAGGTTCTCTGGAGTTCCCAATCGAGGGTGAGTTGCAGGGAATACCGGAAACGGGGAGATTGGAAATCGAGAACCTGCACAACCCTTCCCAGGGCGTCAACCTCAACACGCCGGTACCCTTCCTCACCTCGAAGGAGGCTCTCGTAGAAGGATTCCACCCCGCTTTTCCCTATTCGGTCCTCGTTCCGGTACCCCATTTTGCCAAGGACTTTCAATTCCTCGGGGCCCACCCTCCCCACATACCCGAGGAGCGAAGCCGCAACCTCCCCGTCTCTGTACTTTCGAGCAGGGTATACCTCAACGAGGACCCCGGGGAGATGCTCCGAGTTCTCCTCAATTTTCGCCACATCCTCAAGAGGAAGGTCTTCAAGGAGCACAAGCTCTCCCGGAGCACGTTCGCGAAGAGAAAAGACGATGTCCCTTCTTAAAATCTCCCGAATTCGTTTCATGACGAGCTTTTCGTCACTGCTTCCCACGAGGAAAACAAGGCGGAATCGGGGAATATCCTCCGCAAGGCAAACACCACGGCGATCGTAGATATTCCCCCGGAGGGTTTCGAGAAAGACAACCCGCACCCTGTTCCGCTCCGATCGCTCCCGAAACCATTCTCCCCGCAGAACCGAAAGGTACCAGAGCCGGGCCGAGAGAACAACGAAAAGAGCAATCCCTATCCAGAGTGCCGCTGCCACTCTCTGGTGAATCCTCTCCTCTATCCGCTCATTCCACATGGTGGTCCCCCCAGCCCATCCAGAGGGAAAGGAGAAAGACCCCGGCGACAGCGCTCATGAGCTTCCCAAGAAACAGCCCCAAAAAAGGAAGAACGTCAGAACCCACGACAGGAAGCACCAGTCGCTCCAGGAGAAGCTCCAGAAGGGGATACACCACAACGAATACCGAAAGGGATGTTACACCCCGGGAGAAAATCTCCATCCAGAGGAAGGCGCTTCCCAAGAGCATGGCAATCCGGAAAAACCACAAACCAAAGGGGGCAAAGGAAAAGACCTCAAGCAGAAAGGCCATGCCAAAGAGCAGAGCAAGGCGGAAGAGGAAACGCTCCCCTGTAAGGAGGAACAGCACCCCGACGGGAATGAGGACGTTGATATAGTACAGAGGAGGAAACCCCAGGGCAAAGAAGGAAATACACAAAAGCTCAAGAAGCACTGCAAAAGAACTCACGAAGACATCGTCCCAGACGGTCATCGGATAACAAACACTTTCCCCAGAGCTGAAAAGTCACAGGCTGGTTCCACCACAACCTCTTTAAAGAGGTCACCGCTCCGTTCCCGCACTTCACGAACTCTCCCTACCACCACACCTCGAGGAATCTTCTCTCCAAGGCCTGAAGTAATGACCAAATCCCCTTCTCCGACTTGAGAGGTCCGGGAAATGTACTTGACAAGGCACAGTCCCTTTCCATCCCCCACAAGGACGCCCAGGTCCCTTGTCCGCTGCACAAGAACCCCCAAAGCGAAAGAAGGACTAAGGAGCATACGAACCTCAGCATAGCGGGGATAGACCTGTTCTACCCGCCCTACCATACCCTGGTACGTAACAACGGCAAGACCCTCGGTCACTCCATCCTCTCTCCCCCGGTCAATGACTATGCTTCCAAGCCAGTCGTAGGGATCCCGACCAATGACCTGAGCCGGTACAACTTCGAAGGAGAGACGTCGTTCAATCTGCGCTGCTTCGACTTCCATCCGGAGGCGTTCCACCTCTTCCCGCAGAAGGACGTTCTCACTCTGAAGCATACCGAGTTCTCTTCTCAGGCGTTCGTTCTCTGCAAGGAGGACTTCCTTCTCCTGGAGAAGCTGCGAAAAGGAATGGAATACTCGGTACACGACAAGCTCACCCCGATACAGGGGAAGAGCAAGAACGCGGATTGCCCGGACTTCCCTTCCCCTTGGGGAATGGGCAAGAAACACCATGGCCTGGAGAACACCAAAAAAGAGCACAAGGAAAAACACCGCTTTACGGTTCACGGTTACCCTCAAAGATTTCTTGCATCTTTGGAGAAAAGAAGATCTCTCCGTCCTTCCGCACCGCAAGGACCGCAACGTCAGGAAATTCCCGGAGAACCTGAGCGAGAAAGGATTCATCCCCAGCCATAAGGGCTGTCGAAAGGACGTCAGCTACCGTTCCTCTCGAAGCAACAACGGTTACACTGACAAACGTCGACCCTGGATAGCCGCTCCGGGGGTTGAGAATATGGTGGTATCGCTTCCCGTCCACCTCAAAGAACCGAAAGGTGTCTGCTGAAGTGGACACACAGAGTCCGTTCACGGCGATCCTCCCCAGAAGTCCCGCCCTTCGGGGATGGAGAACACCCACCTTCCATACCCTGCCCAGACCAGAAACCGTTCCTCCCGCATTGATCAGGAAACTCCCAACATTCCGCTCTCTGAGAAGCTGGGTGAGGAGGTCCACAAAATACCCCTTAGCAATGCCCCCAAGGTCAAGCTGAGCCCCCCCTCTCCGGAGGACTGACCTTTCTCGCTCATCAAACATTATAGTACTTTCGCGAATTACCTGGAGTTCTCTTGCTATTTCCCAGGGTTCGGGAACGCGAGGAGTTCGGGAGAATCCCCACAGATCCACAAGTCCTCCGATGAGGGGACAGAACATACCACGGGTCTTCTGTGAAAGTGCAAAAGCCTCTTTCAGGAGGTTAAACGTCTCCTCGTCAAGGGGAACCCAAGAAGAGGCGGTGTTGATTCGGTGTACAAGGCTTTGAGAAGAGAAACGATTCCAGAGGGCATCGTAACGGCGAACAAGGACATCAATTTCGGAAAAAAGAAAGGCGTATCGCCGCGGGAGAGTAACCTCGACAAAGGTGTCAAAGCCGAGGAAGGTTTGCCGCACGAAGGCGTCGCGGAAAAACAGGGGGAAAAACAACACCACCCCTCCAAGGAGGGGGAGTGCCCATCTCACGAAAGCACAAAGGGGAGCTCGTTTCCACAGAAACGGCATCGTGATCCATCAAGACCCACAACCTGGACGTTGTACCCCCGCCGAACCACCACCACGTTCCCGCAGGAAGGGCAAAACGTCGAGTTCTTTGCTTCATCCCATACATTACCGAGGTACACAAAGGGGAGCTTCTCCCGGGCAATCTGGAATGCCCTCTCCAGAAAGGCAATGGAGGTCGGCGGATGAGAGAGTTCATATGCCGGGAAATACCGGGAAATATGGAGAGGGATGGAGGAAGAAAGGGTAGCAACCCAGTCAACAAGGTTCCGGAACTTCTCCAGATCGTCATTGAGACCGGTCACCACAAGGTGGGTGAGCTCCACATGAACACCAGCCTCAAGCGCCTGCTCAATCGTTGCAAGCACCGGAGCTAGATGTGCCCGACAGTACCTGCGGTAGAAGTCTTCATCGAACGCCTTCAAATCGATATTCATGGCGTCAATGAGGGGCAAAAGCTCCCGCAGAGGTTCCTTCTCTACGTAGCCGTTGGTCACAAGAACGTTCTTCAGACCCCGGTCCCGAAAGAGCACCGCCACGTCGTACACAAACTCCCACCAGATAAAGGGCTCGTTGTAAGTAAAGGAAATCCCTAAAGATGCCTTCTCTTCAGCCAGACGCAGCAACGCCTCCGGGGTAACGTCATAGAGGGGGTACTCCTCTGGGCCTACCTGGGAAATATGCCAGTTCTGGCAAAACGGGCACCGGAAGTTGCAGCCCACGCTCCCCACAGAGAGGATGTCCCGACCAGGGTAGAAGTGGTACAGGGGTTTTTTCTCTACAGGGTCAAGGGCGATAGATGTGACCTTCCCGTAGGTGAGAGCATAGAGGGTTCCACGGATGTTCTTCCGAACACGGCACACCCCCGTTTTCCCTTCACTGAGGCGGCAGTGATGGGGGCAGAGGCCGCACTGGACCTCCTGGGCTTCGCCCTTCTGGAAAAACCGCGCTTCCTTCATTTCCTCTCCTTGTACCGCTCAACCGTGAAGCGGTACACAGTCACAGGCTCTTGAGGAGCAATGCCTGCCTTTGCCGAAGCGATACGAATCTGCTCCTCCACAGTCTCGACTCCCTCAATATCAGGCAAAAGCAGGCCCCTCTTCCATCCGCTCTCCACAATGACACCGTACTTTTTGGGATCCAGGGCGCGGTAGTCCTGCACCATTTCAGGTGGACTCAGAATGTCGACCGAGATGGTGAGTTCATCCAGTTCCCGGAGCGTCACCGGGGGAAATCGGGGGTCATGAATCGCAGCACTCACCGCATTCCGAACGATCTCTTCGGCGAGATTCGCACACTGGGGGAGGTACGTGCCAATGCATCCCCGGAGCGCCTTGCCTTTTTTCAGAGAGACAAAAACCCCCCGGCGCTCCTGGTAAAGACGGGGATGCAGGTGTGCAGGAACGGGGAGGTACTCTCCTGTCTTCAGATAGTGAGCAATAGCCTCACGGGCAAGCCAAACCACATCCTCACGGAAGCGTTCTTCCTCGCTCATGGGACTTTCCGCACCCCTTCAGGAATCTCCGGCCAATCACCACGGCCTGCCAGTCGTCAAGGCTCCGGGAAGAGCAGAGGGACACAAAGAACGCCAGAAAACGCCCCCAACCTCTCCCAAAGCACTCCTGAAGATACAGCCTCCGAGCTTCTTCCGAGCTTCCTCGCTCATCCACACGGTGGACAAGCACTCCCAAACCCTCAAGGAGGGGGAGCACCAGATCGCTGCCCGTGCTCCCCCCCAAAACGGCCGTATCGAAGACATACTCCATATGGAGCTTCCGGAGCACCTCCTGTACACCTTCAAGGGGGAAGACCCCCCGGAAGGCCACACTGCCATCCTCTCCGAGAACCGCCACTCCCACCTTCTCCCGCCCGGGATCAAGGGCCAGGAAGAACCTACATTCGCTCCCGCGGGACATAGTGCGTGTGGAGCAGATGGTGGGCCTTTTCTCCGTTGGGCTCACCCAGGAATTCTTCATAGAGACGCTTAATGGCCGGGTTTTCATGGGATTTTCGCAAAGGCAGGCTCCGGTCGACCTGGTAGATAGCTTCAATCCGTTTCATGCGGATTTCGAGGTTTGTAGGAATGGGCTGCCCACCACCACCAATGCATCCTCCAGGACAGGCCATAATCTCAATAAAGTGGTATTTGGAATGACCCGCCTTCACCTGGTCGAGAACTTTTCGGGCGTTCCCTAGACCATGGGCAACCGCCACGTGGACTTCCATACCGTTAATGTCCACCGTGGCTTCCTTCACCCCATCCATGCCCCGAACGCTATAGAAGTCGAGCTTCTCTAAGGTCTTTCCCGTAAGAATCTCGTACACCGAACGCAAAGCGGCCTCCATGACCCCTCCGGTAGCCCCAAAGACCGCCGCAGCTCCAGTCGATATGCCTAGGGGGTCGTCGAAGTCCTCCTCGGGCATCTCCTTGAGATCGATGCCTTTCTCCTTCAGCATGCGCGCAGCCTCACGAGTAGTGAGGGAGAAGTCTACGTCCCGGAACCCGCTGGCACACATCTCATCACGCTGGCACTCGAACTTCTTCGCCGTACAGGGCATGATGGAAACAACGACCATGTCTTTCGGATCAACGCCAAGCTTCTGTGCATAGTACGTCTTCGCTACTGCGCCGAACATCTGCTGGGGAGACTTACAGGTCGAAACGTTTTCCATGAGCTCGGGGTAGAAATGCTCCATGAACTTAATCCATCCAGGGCTACAGGAGGTAATGAGAGGAAGTTTCCCACCCTGCTTCAAGCGGGCAATGAACTCATGGCCTTCCTCGATAATGGTGAGGTCCGCAGCAAAGTTTGTGTCGAAGACTCGGTCAAAGCCAAGACGACGGAAGGCCGCAACCATTTTCCCCGTGGTCACGGTTCCAGGAGGAAGCCCAAAGGGCTCACCAATGCTGACGCGGATTGCAGGAGCAGTCTGAAGGATGACGAATTTCTCCGGATCGTTGATAGCCTCCCAAACCATCTCCACGTGGCTCACTTCAGAAAGTGCCCCTGTGGGGCAGGCAAGAATGCACTGACCACAGTTCACGCACACGCTCTCCCCAAGGGGTAAGCCCAAAGAAGGACTGATGACAGTGTCAAATCCCCGATTGGCAAAATCAATGGCACAGACAGTCTGAACCTCCCGACAGGTTCTCACGCAGCGGCCGCACAGAATACAGCGGTTCGGATCTCTTTTCACCGAGGGGCTGCTCTGGTCAACCTCGTAGACCTTCCGCTCTCCCTGGAAACGGATTTCCCGAACTCCGAACTGATACGCCAGTTCCTGCAACTCACAGGAACCGTTGCGGTCACAGAGCTGGCAATCCAGGGGGTGGTTGGAGAGGAGCAACTCAAGGTTCGTCTTGCGAGCCTCCCGAACCTTTTTCGAGGAGGTCCAGATCTTCATTCCCTCCCGAACCGGGGTTACGCACGAGGCAGCAAGGTTCGGTTGCCCTTCAACCTCAACCACGCAGATACGGCAACCACCCCAGGCACTCAGACCCTCAAGGTAGCACAGCGTGGGAATATGAATGCCCTCCATGCGGCACGCTTCAAGAATTGTCACTCCTTCGGGAACCTGAACTTCCCGACCATCAATGGTGATGGTCACAAGAGACACCGCCTGGGCCTTCTCAGCAACTTCTTCTCTGAGTGTTTTGGCCATCGACTGCTCACTCCCCCATCACACACGTACAGTTTTTTTCGGCTGTGGTTTTGGTCTCATCGTGCAGACACCCTGAGGACAATGCTTCTCCCGCACGTGGACCTCAAACTCTTCCTTGAAGAACTCCAGACACCGCAGGAGAGGATTCGGAGCAGCCTGTCCGAGGCCACAGAAGGCTGTAACCTTCATATGCTGACCAAGGTACCGCAGCTTTTCCAGATCCTCCGGCGACCCTGCTCCTGCACTGATACGTTCGAGGATGTCAACAATACGCTTCCCACCAACCCGGCAGGGAGTGCATTTCCCGCAGGACTCGTGGAGGAAAAACTCAGCAAAGTTCCTCACGATGTCCACAATGCAGTGGGTATCGTCGATAACCGTGAGGGCCCCTGAACCCAAAGCCGAATTGTACCGCGGCAAGGTATCAAAGGCCATGGGAACGTCGAGGAGATCCGGCGTCATCGTTCCTCCCGAGGGACCGCCAGTCTGCACGAGCTTGAGACCGTATCCCCCCCGGACACCTCCTCCAATGTCAAAAACAAGTTCCCTCAGGGTAATCCCCATGGGGACTTCCACAAGACCGAGATTATTCACATTCCCGGTAAGGGTAAAGACCTTCGTTCCAGGACAGGTAGGAGTACCAATACTCCGGAACCAGTCAGGTCCATTGAGAATGATGGGCGGAATGTTGGCCAGGGTTTCGACGTTGTTGATGACCGTCGGTTTTCCCCACAGCCCTTTTTGAGGAGGATAGGGAGGCTTCACGCGTGGCTCCCCGCGTTTGCCCTCAATGGATTCAAGCAACGCGGTTTCTTCGCCACAAACGTATGCACCGGCCCCCCTCCGAATTTTCACGTCGAAGGAGAAGGAAGTCCCGAGGATCCTCTCTCCAAGAAGTCCCCGTTCCTTGGCCTGGGCAATAGCAACCTCAAGGTGCCTGATGCTCTGGGGATACTCCGCCCGGACATAAATGTACCCCATCCTTGCCCCCACTGCGTACCCTGCAATGGCCATGGCTTCAAGCACCGAGTGAGGGTCACCTTCGAGAATCAGGCGATCCTTAAAGGTCCCTGGCTCTCCCTCATCAGCGTTGCACACGATGTATTTCTCTTCCCCATCTGCCTTCCGGGTGAATTCCCACTTAAGTCCTGTGGGGAAGCCTGCTCCTCCTCGACCCTGAAGGCCCGAGCGTTTCACCACTTCGATGACCTCCTCAGGGGTCATCTCGGTGAGCACCTTAGCGAGAGCAAGGTACCCATCCCGGGCAATGTAGTCTTCGATGTTGAGAGGATCAATAAGACCGCTGTTGCGAAGGACAATCCGCTTCTCTTTTTTCAGAGGAGAAGGCGGAATGAAGGTGGCAACTCCACCACCCCATTCACCGGCAAAGAGAAGCTCCCTCACAACCCTTCCTTTGAGGAGGTGCTCCTCAACAATCCTTCGAACGTCCCGGACATTCACAGGGGCATAGATAACGTTATCCGGGTACACCACCACAAAGGGAGAGGGGAGAGCAGCTCCAAAACTCCCTGTCTCAAGGACCTTCACCTCATTCTCAAGTCCAACCCTGGCAATCTCCCGCTCGAACTGCTCCTTCACCTGAGCTGCTCCTAAGGCTACTGAACCACTCGTCATCTCCACAAGGACATGAGCACGGTAAAACATCCCCCTACCTCCCTCACTCCCGATAAAGCGCCAGGATTTCCCGAATACGTTCCTCCGTGAGGTTCCCGTAGGTGACATCGTTGACCATCATCGCCGGGGCAACACCACAAACCCCCAGGCAACTTGTAACCTCAAGCGTGAACCTCCCATCTTTTGTCGTTTCTCCCTCACGGATACCAAGTTCCCTCTTGAGAGCCTCAAGGACGTTTGTAGCTCCCCTCACATGACACGGGGTACTCTTACACACCCGGATGACGTACTTCCCAACTGGACGGACCTCAAGAAAGGCATAGAAGGTCGCAACTCCATAAACAGTGCTTGAGGGGATACCCAGGCGCCTGGCAACGTACCCCAGAACGTCGCGGGGAAGATATCCCCACTTCTCCTGAATGTCCTCAAGAACGCACAGCAGGGGTGTTTCTTCTTTCTC
>APCU01000011.1 GCA_000347575.1 Candidatus Caldatribacterium saccharofermentans OP9-77CS
CCTGTACGTAGACCGGGTCAAGGTGGGTTTCAATCCCTCATAGGTAGGCTACAAACCTGCTTCCTGTCGACAGAAGTGTTTAGGGATATTGTGTTTCAATCCCTCATAGGTAGGCTACAAACCAAGATGCCCCTGCTGTGGGAAGGTGCTGCGGTTTCGTTTCAATCCCTCATAGGTAGGCTACAAACGCGAGACTTTGCAAATGCCTCTTCGAGGTCTTCCTCTGTTTCAATCCCTCATAGGTAGGCTACAAACAGAGACGGTATTACGCCGCTCTCTGAGGCGGAATTTAAGTTTCAATCCCTCATAGGTAGGCTACAAACACTATTGCTTTACCGCAGGGAATCGAGCGCATGGAGAGTTTCAATCCCTCATAGGTAGGCTACAAACGGTATACATGCTATAGCGATTGCGTATACAAGGAAGTTTCAATCCCTCATAGGTAGGCTACAAACCTTCCTCACACTTGAAGAAGCGGTAAGGGCTGTAGTGTTTCAATCCCTCATAGGTAGGCTACAAACCAGTACAGTACTCTTCAATCTCACACAGGGTTTTGTGTTTCAATCCCTCATAGGTAGGCTACAAACTGGAATATCAACTATGGGGCCAATGGTTCTTGCCAGGTTTCAATCCCTCATAGGTAGGCTACAAACACGTCCTCCTGAACCGGATTCGGGGAGGGAGTGAGGGTTTCAATCCCTCATAGGTAGGCTACAAACCCGTTTTGTGGGCTTTAAATAAGGATTTCTGAAAAGACCACGTTCACCTGTCAAGGTACGCTTTATGTTAATGAAAGCACAACTTTTTCCTTCTGTCAAGATGATTAGAGGGTTTTTTTGAAGTGTCGTCGATCTCCGGGGGTTTTTGCACCACCGGAGGTCGACGACATTGTCCTCTGTACCGGTCAGGGGCCAAGCAAAAGGCTGGGAAAAGCAGAAAGAGTCCTCCAGAAACGGGGTTACGTGGGGCCCCTTCATGTCCATCAGGACCATCCTGAGAAAGGGCGCAGGAGGCCACAGAAAGCTCCTCTCCTGAGCACAAAACAGAGAATCTGGAGGAAGAACGGGAAGGGGAAAAGCACAACGTCAGAACCCGGGGTGGATCTTCCACCCCGGCGCCTTCTCACCTCACATTATATATTACCACCAGGAGAAGTTCAGTGTTGTCACCGGGCTAACCATGGTGACGACTTCAATGTGACTGAACTGACCGAATTCGTCGACAATCTGCACGCTCACCTGCTGGCCGCAGGGATACTGACCCACCTGTGCTACACCCATGGGATCCAGGTATACACCCGTGTTCATCCCGTTCACCCAGACGTATCCCCACACGTATGGAGAAGTCGACTGAACCCGAAGCGTNCANANNGCTGGCTGANNNGGACCAGGCGGCTTTTCCATTCGAAGGGTCAAACAAAAACCGGCACCCCGGCTCACGGATTCCCGGAAGAGGCCACCATGAACTCCTCCCTGCTTCGAGAGACCTCCCCACGCATTCGCTCCACCCCCTCCCAAAGCCCCAGAAGATAGGCAATGCCCAGGGCCCGGTCATAGAGGCCGTATCCCGGACGCCCCTCCTCCCCCCAGATCATCCGTCCGTGGTCCGGTCGCATATAGCCGCTGTATCCAATTTCCACTAAGGCCTCCACAATGGCGAACATATCCAGAGATCCGCAGAAGGAGGGATGGGCGACCTCGTGGAACGACCGATCCCCAGTTCTCTTCAGGTTCCTGAGGTGCACGAAATGCAGCCGGCCCATCCTCCCAAAGGTCCGAATCATGTCAGGGATGTCATTGTTTTCGAGAACCCCGAGGGACCCGGTGCAGAGGGCAAGGCCATTCGCCAGACTGTCCACAGCTTCAAGCAGGCGCAGAATCTGCTTTTTGCTGGTCACAATTCTGGGAAGTCCAAAAACACTGAATGGGGGGTCATCGGGATGGATGGCAAGGAAAATCCCAAGCTCCTCACACAGCGGAACAACCGCTTTCAGAAAGTCCACGAGATTCGCAAAGAGTCTTTCCTCGTCCATACTCTCGTAGAGCGCGAAAAGGCGTTCAATCTCTTCCAGGCGTTCCCACTCCCAGCCGGGGAGGGCAAAGGAACGGCCATCACGCTTCATCCGGTCGATGATTTCCCGGGGCGAAAGACCGGCAAGCACCCGATGGTCGTACGCCATGGTTTTCGAGCCGTCGGGAAGCACTTTCCAGAGGTCCGTCCGCACCCAGTCGAACATGGGCATGAAGTTGTAGACCACTACCCGAACTCCCGCCTCTGCAAGATGCTGGAGTGTTGTCCTGTAGTTCTCAATGTACCGGTCCTTAGACGGCAGGCCGAGCTTGATGTCCTCATGGACATTGACGCTCTCCACAACCTCAAAGGTGAGACCGTGCCGTTCTATGGTCTTTTTGAGGGCAAGAATTCGTTCTTTCGGCCAGATTTCCCCTGTGGGCACATCAATGAGCATGCTGACGATACCCTCAACTCCCGGAATCTGGCGGATGTACTCAAGAGGAACTGGATCGTGCCCTTCGCCAAACCAGCGAAAAACCACCTTCCACATTGCTGCCCACCTCCTATCGCCTGGTCACAGGGGAGAACATTCCCAGGGCAAGATGCTGGATTTCTTCGAAGCTCAGAACGCCGAAGTCCCCGGGAACGGTGTGTTTGAGACAGTACGCGGCAACGGCGAACTCAAGGCACTCTCCGGGAGGAAACCCCCGGAGCATTCCGAATATCAGCCCTCCGGTGAAGCAGTCCCCGGCACCGATGCTCTCAACAACGGCCACTTCGTACATTCGCGAAAACCAGGTGGTTTCCCCGCTGGAGAGCATGGCGCCAATTCGACTCAGATGCGCAAGACTCCCCTCCCGAAAGGTCAGGGCAACGGTCTTCACGCCGAAACGCTCGTGGAGTTCCCGGGCAAGGCGAGGAAGGTACTCCCGTCGCTCCCCATTACAGGAAAAACCAAAGACCTCCCTCACCTGGTGTTCGTTGCCCACGAAAACATCAACATACGGCATCAGGGGAGAGAGGGTGGCTCTTGCCGTTTCCGGACCCCAGAGCGTTTCCCGGTAATTCAGGTCAAAACTCACAGTCACGCCAAGTTTTCTGGCCGTACGGAAAGCCTCTTCGAGGACCCCAGGCAGTTCTCCTCCCAAAGCGGGAGTAATCCCTGAGGAATGCAGCCACGAGGCTCCTTCAAGAATGCTTTCCCAGGAGAATTCTCCTCTCTTGGCACAGGCAAAGCTTGAATGCTTCCGGTCATAGATGACCCTTCCAGGACGCTGCGAGACCCCGCGCTCGAAAAAGTACATACCAATCCGCTCGCCACCCCGCACGATGTACTCTGTGCCCACGCCAAAACGGCGGAGATGCCAGAGCGCCGCATCCCCAAGGGGATTCAGGGGGAGCCTGGTCACAAGAGACGCTGGAATGCCCATCTGAGCGAGGAAGGCGCACACATTGGCCTCAGCACCACCATAGGTGACCTCAAAGGTCTCGGCCTGGACAATACGGGTAAATCCTGGAGGAGTGAGGCGAAGGAGAACCTCTCCAAAGGCGATAACACGCATGCGGAACCAGCTCCTTTCTTATTGTATGCTACCATACTAAAATACCTAAAACAAGGGGAGGACGAGGCACGCTCCGGAAGGCCAGAGAAACCTGATTTCTTCGGTCACCGGATGCTTTCCAAAATTTTTTAAAAAATTCCTCCCCCACCCCCTTGACAGGTGAGGGAAACCCTCTATAATTACTTCCTGGAGTTCAGAAAAAGGTTTCTGACGAGCGAAAATCCCCTCCTTGCACCTATAGGGGGGCTGCCTTCCCGCAGAGAGGCGGCTCCCCTATAGGTGTTTCTTAGGGCCCAAATTCCAGGGTTCCGAAAAAGAACGAGGCCCCGTAGATTCCGGGTACCTCCGTCCAGGTGGAGAATTCTCCCTGCGTCAGGTCATTCCGGCAAAAGTTCACCCCGAAGCACTCCCCCACCCGGGGAGTACCCCGGCCAAGCGTTTTGAAGGGTATGGCCATCTCCACAACCGTTGCCCCCACCACCTCTGCCACGCCCACCTGCCAGGTTCCGTCAAAACGGGCTCCCAGGAAGGAAGAGCCGTCGTACTGCGTCCCGAGGAAGTTCGCTGCAAACTGGAAGAAGAAGCTCCGGCTTGCCCAGGGGTCGAGGAAGAGTTCCACCGAGTCGTCGTAGAACACCGGGCCGTCGCGCCGGGTGATTTTCCCCTCGCGCGATGCCCCCCAGAGGACAAAGGCCACATAGAGGCATTCCTCATCGTAAAGAACGGCGATTTTCGTGTCCCGGGAGGGCTTCCCTCCCACGATGAGGGTAAAATCTCCCTGCCAGTCCGCTTCCCGCCAGAGTTCCTCAAGTACCCCGTCCACCACACAGGGCGCGTCCACCCTCTTTGCCCTTATGGTCCGGCGTTTTTCAAGGAAATCCTGAGGATCAAGGGGCGAAAAGACGAGGCGAGGGAAATCTTCCTTTCCAGGAGGTGGAGAAAAAGTGGCGAAAGCATCCCGGGAAAGGGCAGCAAGAAGGTCGTCTCCAAGGTAGGGATAGGCGAAAAGGACAACGCCACAGGGAGTGTGCTCTCGAGCTCTCTGGATTTCCTCGAAAACGGTGGCCGCATCCATCCCCATGCACCACACCCCTGCACAGAACGGGACCCCCCGCAGGAACGTCCGAACAAAGCGCAGCATTCCCTCGAATTCCTGCGGTCGGGAACTGTAGGTCATGGGGACGAGGAAATCGAAAATCCCTTTCCTTCCCCAGGTGGGCCAGTCCTGCAAAAACCCCGGATACCCTTCAAGGGGAAAGCCAAAGGGTTTCACCGCACAGGAAAGAAGGAGTTCTGGCCGGAGGCGGCGGAGGTGTGCCGAAAGGGAAGCGGCAAAGTCCGAAAGTTCCCTTGCTCTGAAGGCCACCCATTCCCGGTAAGCCTCGAAGTTTTCCACCGGATCAAGGGCAAGGGGGTCGAACCCTTTCACTCTCCGGAACGCCTGACGGCAGGCTTCACAGTAACAGGTATCGGCGATGGTGGGGTCAGGGAAACGGAAGTAATCGAGGTGTACCCCGTCAAGGTCGTAGCGTTCCACAACCTCCCCAAGAAGTCCCCGATAAAACTCGAGTACCCCCTCATGCAGGGGGCACACGAAAAAGAACCGCTTGCCCCCCTGGGTGTACCCGGACGACCCATCCCGGTTCCGGGCCGCCCACTGGGGAAAAGTCGAAAGCACGGGTCCCGGCGCATCAAGCCCTACGTAGAACATATGGAACCAGGCGTGAACCTGCATGTTGCGCCGATGGGCCTCCTCGATGAACACCCTGAGGGGGTCAAACCCAGGACGCCTGAAATGCTCCATCTGTGCGGAAAGGCCGGCACTTTCAAGGAACTCCGAAGGGTAGATGGTCTCCCCCCGGTAGAAGGATTCCACAAAGAGGGCGTTGAAGTGTGCCCGGGAAAGCCGCTCCACCATGTGCCGTACACCCGCTTCATCCCCCGGAATACTCCGCACGTCAATCCAGACACCCCGAAGCTCAGAAAACTCCCCGGCATAAGCCAGCATGCCAAAACCAAAAATCAGTAAAAGCCCAAGAAGAAACCGCCGCAGCATCCCCATCACCCCTTTTCTGCGTGGAGAGGACGCACAAAAAGAAGAAAGAGAGCCACCACCATCCCCAGGACACCCACTGTCCTGAGCACGAACGCAACGCTATCCCCAAAAGCACTGGCAAAAAGGAAACTCAGGAGATTGCCAAAGGACCAGGCAAGCCCCATGGCCACCGAAGAAGCGAAAACCCGGTGTTCTGGAAGGATTTCCTGAGCCTCGTGGACGTTGACGCTCATGGTGAGAAAAGCTGAAAAGTCGGCGCTGAGTGAGAGGAGGAAAAGTCCAGGGATACTCCGCATCACCGGAAGGAAGAAGAGTCCCACCCCAAGACCGATGAAGGAGAGAAAGTTCACTACCCAGATGGGGAAAACCCGGGCAAGACGCACACCGAGGAAATTGGCGAAAAACCCCACAAGCACCCCAAAGGACAGAAGCATCCCCCCAAGGACAAAAGACGCAAAGGTCGCCACGTAGAGGGGGAGGAAGGTGTGAAAAAGGGACATAAAAAAGGTGCGAATGCCCACAAGGAGAAACACCGAAAAGAGCATCCGGAAAAGGCGCCAGGAAAACTCAGCGTGGGGGACATGGAGGCTGATCCCTCTGAACCTCCAGAAACCAAAACTCAAAAGCCCCCACAGCAAAAGAACTACCCAGACGATGGCAGAAAGGGAAAAGCGAGAGGCAAACCAGGTGATGAAAAGCGGCCCCACGGCTCCCCCCGCAATGCCCCCGGCGGTGAAAAACGCCACCCCGGAGGCGTTCCCCCGCATCCCCGAAAGTGCCGCCCCCACGGGATGGAAAGAGGCATTCGCGAGGAAAAGCAAAAGAAAGGCGCCGAAAAGCAAGACAAAAGAGAGTGGCAAAGCGAAAAGCGAAAGCGCCAGGGCAACACCGGAGAGGGAGAGATAGAGGCTCAGGAGGTGGTTACTCATCCTCCCGGCCCAGAGGGCAAAAAGGGGCTGGGTGAGCGACCCGAGGAACCCCAAAGCCGTGATGGCCATAGATACCGTCTTCGTGCTCAGGTGGTAGTGTTCCACAAAATACGGACCAAGCGGCGCCGGAAAAGAACTCGCCCAGTCAACAAAGAAATGAAAGAGAAAAAGGAGAAAAGCCATGGTAAAAGGGGTGTTCCTGCCCCGGAAGTCCGGGGCAGGAAAGCCTTCAAGATGAGAGGGTCTTCAAAAGCTCAGGGCGTTTCCGGACAAGGTACAGCACGCCACCCCATGCGGCAAGGATGGCCCCGGTGATGACACCACCGATGAAGAGGTCTCGGGAGATATCCTCCGAAATGAGGAAGAGCTCGCCGTTCAGAAGGTGGTCGATGACCCCAAAGAGCGCCCCTCCCCAGAAGAGCAGGTTGAGCCAGAACATCCTGAGGCTTTTTGTCCGCTTCCAGAGAATCGAGGTGATGATGGCTCCCGAAAGCGGTCCCACGTAGCACATATGCCTTCCTCCTCTCTACGGGTTGACATAGGTCAACCAGTGTTCGTACTTCTCTTCATCCCCTCGAACCACCCGGAAGAACACCTCCTGGAGTCTCCGGGTGACAGGCCCGGGCTTCCCCTCGCCAATCCTCCGCCCGTCAATCTCCACGATGGGCGTGATTTCTGCAGCAGTACCCGTGAAGAAGGCCTCATCCGCAAGGTAGAGGTCATCCCGGGTACAGAGGGTCTCCCGCACGGGAATCCCAAGGTCCTCGGCAAGGCGCATGACCGTGTCGCGCGTGATCCCAAGGAGGATGGAGTAGGGGTGCGGCGTGTAGAGGACGCCGTCCTTCACGTAGAAGATATTCTCTCCACTCCCTTCCGCCACAAAGCCATGGGCATCAAGGAGAATAGCCTCGTCGTACCCGAGTTCTTTGGCCTCGAGTTTCGCCAGGGCAGAATTGAGGTAGTTCGCACTCGTTTTGGCCCGGGGAGAACCGGAGTTGGCGTAAATGCGGACATAGGAGGAAATCTTGGCCCGAATTCCTTCCTTCAGCGCCTTATCCCCCATGTAGGCTCCCCAGCACCAGGCAGCAATAGCGCAGTCCACTTCACAGCGGCTTGGGTCCACCCCCATCTCGCCATACCCCCGGAAAACGACCGGGCGGATGTAACACTCCTCGACCTCATTCGCCCGCACGGTCTCCACAATGGCTTCTTCAATCTCCCGGGGGGTGTAGGGAATGCTCATTTTGATGATGTGGGCAGAGTCAAAGAGACGTCGCACGTGTTCTTTGAGGCGAAAGATGGCCGGGCCTTTTTGTGTTTTGTAGCAGCGGATACCCTCAAAAACCGCCGTCCCGTAGTGGAGCGCATGGGTCAAAACGTGGGTTGTTGCTTCCTTCCAGTCCACGAGTTTCCCGTTTCTCCAGATGAGTCGGAGCTCCTGCATCTTCCCACTCCTGCCTTTCTCCTCTTCCCTTTTCGCTGTCTTTATTGTATTGTACACAGTGAAAAAAGGAAGGGGGTGACGCCTACGTTCTGGGACGAATATTTTGAACTTTTGCCCCGAGAAGAGATGGAGAAAATTCAGCTCAACCGCCTGAAAAAGGTCCTCATCCGGGCATACCACAGCCTCCCGTACTACCGGGAAAAGCTCGAAGACGCCGGGGTGAATGTGTACGACATCCACTCCCTTGAGGACCTCAAGTACCTCCCCTTTACAACCAAGGACGATCTCCGGCGGGCATATCCCTTCGGGGCCATTGCCGAGCCCATGCGGAACATTGTCCGCATCCACTCCTCATCGGGAACCACCGGGACGGCAACGGTCGTCGGCTACACCAGGAAAGACATCGATACCTGGGCTGAGCTCATGGCCCGGACGCTGTGCGGCTGCGGGGTCACAGCCGAAGACGTCATCCAGGTGGCCTTTGGGTACGGCCTTTTCACCGGAGGCCTTGGTGTTCACTACGGAGCAGAGAAACTCGGCGCTACTGTCGTCCCCATGTCCACCGGGAATACCCTTCGGCAAATCCAGATCATGCGGGATTTCGGGGTTTCAGTACTCTGCTGCACTCCGTCTTATGCCCTGTACCTTGCTGAAGTCGCCCGGGAAAACGGCATTGACTGGGGAAAGACGAAGCTCCGTCTGGGGATTTTCGGGGCCGAGCCCTGGTCGGAGGAAATGCGGGCAGAAATCGAGCGGAAGCTCCCCATCAGGGCCTGTGACATCTACGGGCTCAGCGAGGTCATTGGGCCCGGAGTAGCCTTTGAGTGTGAAGCGCGGTGTGGCCTCCATATCTCTGAAGACCACTTCCTTCCTGAAGTCATCGATCCCCAGACGGGAAAGGTCCTGCCTCCAGGGGAGGTGGGAGAACTCGTCTTCACCACCCTCACCAAGGAGGGTACCCCGGTCATTCGCTACCGCACCGGAGACCTCTCTGCCCTCATGTACGAGCCGTGCTCCTGTGGCCGGACACTCGTGCGCATGAAGCGGGTGGCATCCCGCACCGACGATATGCTCATCATCCGGGGAGTGAACGTGTATCCTTCTCAAATCGAAAGCGTCCTTTTGAGCTTTGACGGTGTTGAGCCCCACTACCAGATTGTGGTCCGGCGGGAGAACTACCTCGATCTTCTCGAGGTCCAGGTGGAGGTGGCACCCCAGTTCTTCTCTGACGAGGTGAAAGTCCTGGAGCGCCTCAAAAAGCAGATCGAAGAACGCCTCAAAGCCGAGCTCAACATCCACTGTGAGGTGAAACTCTTAGAACCCAAATCCCTGACTCGAAGTGAAGGGAAAGCCAGACGGGTCGTGGACCTGCGGAAAAAAGAGGGGATGGCATGAAGCAGATTTCAGTGTTCCTTGAGAACAGGCCGGGAAGTCTCTACGCGGTGCTCAAAAAACTCAAGGAGTGGAACGTTAACCTGCGAGCCCTGTCTTTAGCCGATACGGCGGAGTTCGGTGTTCTGCGCTTCATCGTGGAGCATCCCGAGGACCTTGTGACCAGACTCAAGGAGGAAAATTTTGCCGCCACGCTCACCGAGGTCCTCGCTGTAGGGGTGGAGGACCGCCCCGGGGGACTCTGTGACGTGGTAGAGGTCCTCACCCAGCAGGGAATCTCCATCGAATACCTCTACGCTTTTGTCTCTCCAAAAGGCGACCGGGCCTATGTCGTCCTGCGGGTGGAGGATCTCGAAACAGCAAAGAAAATCCTTGAAGAGAAAGGCATTCCGGTCATAGAGCACCTCACCTTTTAGGATGGTTGAGGAACTGGAGCAGAGCATTCGCCAGATTGCCGAACGTCTGGGACAGGAACTCCGTTGTTCTTTTGTGTTCTCCGGAAAAGACCGGGTGCTTTTCCCCCTCGAATCCCGGGGAGCGCAGTATTTTGGCGTTCTCTCCCTGGAAGAGCCTCCCTTTGAAGGGAAGCTTGTGACCCTGGGCTTTCAGGGGAAGAGGCTCTCCGTTTTCCCCTTCACCCTGGGCAATGCCCGCAGCCTGCGGGATGTCATTCCGGAACTCACCCCCACGACACTCTGCGGGGAGGTTTCCTGGGGCGTGGTGGAGGAGAGCCCTGCGCTCCTCTCCCTGGTCTTTGGCGCCCTCTGGGAAAAGGGGGTTTTCCCACTTTCCGGGACATGTACCGCTGAGGGAAAGAGAGAAGAACTCGAAAAAGCCTTGCGGTCCTCCCTCTGGGGTGCCTTTGCAGGAGGAGGACGGGGGAAGTTCGGGGTGTTTTCTCAGGAAAAAGCCTGGCAGTTTTTCAAAGAAGCGTCGTTTCTGGGGTACACGGTGTACATCCTCGAGGGCGAAGGGTACGTGAGGAAGGAGGTATTCGCCTGGGAGGAATCGCAACTTAGAGAGGCTTTCTTCCGCATGTCTTCCAGGGAAAAAGAGACCTGGAAGCGCTACCGTGATCGGAGCTTCCGCTTCTCCCAGGATTTCGTGCTCTCCTTCCCTGAAGAGCACTGCCTGCGATTGCTTTTTGCCTATTTTCCGCTTCTTGACATCCTGGAGGAAGCTTTCGCGTTCCTTGAAAACCAGGACATTCCCTTTGACCTTGGCGTATCTTTCGAAAAACTCCCTCCTGAAGCGCACTTTTTCCTTGCCGAGGAACTCCACCGCCGGGGGGTGGACTTCCACGTCCTGTTCCCGGGGATTCCGGAAGGGGACCATGATCCTTCCTTCCATATCCTCCTTGCCCGTACCATCGGTGGATACCGTCTGGGGTTCTCCTGTCGCGATCCGGAATCCTTACCTTCTTTCCCGGAAGACTGGAGATCGCTCTACCTTTTCTCGGCGCATCTGGGATTCCCCGCACTCCTTGAAGTCATCGCCCTGCAGGATCCCGATTTCCTCCGCCGCCTCCTTCAGGAAGCCCTCGAGGCACCCGGAGCGCTCTCTGCCCTTGAAGCCGTGCCCGACCGGGAACTCCCCGGCATCCTGGAAAAACCATCCCTTCGCAACGCGGTGCGGAATGCAGCTCCGCTCCTTTTCACCCGCCACAGAGAAACCCTCGAGGCGTACCTCTTTGCCTTCGAAAACGAAATCGCCCGGAGGCTCCGTGAACACCTGAACCTCCGATGAAAATGGGTGTGTACTTTTTCCGGCAGGCTTTCTATAATGGTGATGTGGATCATTTATGGAGGAGCTCTGCATCACGACCCTCACGGAAAAAGAACTCGAGGAAGCGATGCCAGCACTCGTCTCCCTCTACCAGCGAGCCTATGCTGCACTTCCCGAATACGGGTACCATCTCCCTCAGCGCATCGAAGGGTACATCCGCTGGCTGTGGCGAGGGGACCCAAAGGGGTTCTTCGTGGCCCGCCTTGGGGAACGTATCGTCGGATTCATCGGCGTGCACTCCCGGTGGTGGGAGGACGGGGAACTCTTCGGGGAGGTCCACGAATTTGTTGTAGATCCCGACTTTCAGGGAAGGGGCATTGGGAGCGCCCTTTTCGCCCATGCCCTGGAGTACCTCGAGAGGTCCGGGAGGACGAAGATTGGCCTGTGGGTGGGAGAGAAAAACGACAGCGCCATTCAGTTCTACCTCCGGCGGGGCTTCCAGAAATCCGGCCAGTACGGGAAATGGGTCCGCATGGTGAAGGAGGTGACGGTCTCTGTATCTCCTCGAGATTCTGGAGAAACTCCTTCTTTTGGGCGGAGGAAGCGGTGAAGAATTCCCGGTGCTCCAGTGGATTGCCTCGTTTCTTGAGGACTGCGGGTTCGAGGACCTCCACTGGCAGGAGTACGACCCGGGGAAGTGGAACCTCTACGCCCGGCGGGGGACCTCGCCGTTCCTCATAGCCACCCATGTGGACGTGCACTACGCCGGACGAAAGCGGGATTTCATCGTGCGGGATGGCTTTGTCTTTGGTGCCGGGGTTCTGGACACCCGGGGGCAGATTGCGGCGCTCCTTGATGCCGTGCAGCGTACCACAAGCCCCGCAGAACTCGTGTTCTTCTCTGAGGAAGAAACCACAGGAGCAGGCTCCTGGCATTTTGAACCCCACAGGCCCTTTGAGGGCGCTCTGGTCCTTGAGCCTACAAGCTTCAGCCTCTGCGTGGCCCTGGCCGGGGACGTGGAGGTGCGGTTCTTCATCGAGGGCTTGAGCGGCCACGGGGCATATCCTCATGCGGCGCAGAACGCCATTCACACTGGCCATGGAGGTGGCCCGGGAATGCGAGGATATCGTGGCTTCTTTTGCCCGGCATCCCCTCTTCGTCCCTCCCCTCCGCCTGATGCTGGGGAAAATCGAGGGGGGCGAGTCGAGTTACGTTATCCCGGAGCGCTGTATGCTCGAATGTGCGCTCCCTTTCCCGCCTCCCTACGGTGTTGAAGAGGTTAAGGAGCGAGTCTTAGCCCTGACCAGGCGGTACCCCCTGCAGGTGGTATTCCTCGATACGAACCCGGCGTTTTCCATTGCCCCCGAAAACCCCGTTGTCGTCCGTCTCAGGANCGCNCTGGAACAGGTCGACGCAAGGGGGGCGGTGTACGCCGGGATGCCCTCCTGGACCGATGCGACGTATCTTGCCATGCGCGGGGTTCCAAGCGTGGTCTTCGGCGCAGGGGACCTCGCCCTGGCTCACTCAGAAAGAGAGTGCGTGAGCATCGCGGAACTCGAGAGGCTCCGGGAAGTCTTTTTGTCTTTTCTTGGTTCTACGGTATAATAAAGTAGCGTCACCATTGGGAGGAAGAGGTATGCGCGTCGGCATTCCCCGGGGATTGCTATTCTATCGCTTTTTTGCGCTCTGGAAAACGTTCCTCGAAGAACTCGGGGTGGAAGTGGTGGTTTCCCCACCCTCGAACAAGGCCATCATCCAGCATGGCCTTGTGTACGGGGTTGAGGAAATCTGCTTTCCCGTGAAGGTTTTCCTCGGGCATGCGTACACCCTCCTTGGGAAAGTCGATGCCCTCTTCATCCCCCGGATGGTGAGCTTCCACAAAAACGAGTACAACTGCCCGAAAATCCTGGGGCTTCCTGATCTCGTGCGGAATCTCTTTCAGGTGAAAAGCGAAGCCATCATCGACGAGGAAATCAACATGCGGGACCGGGGAATCCGGGGATGGTGGGAGGGATTTCTGGCCATCGGGCGGCGATTCACCCGGGATGACAGGAAAATCGTTCGGGCCCTGAACCGTGCAGAACAGGCCCACCGGGAGTACCGGAGAAAGCTCCGGGAAGGATTTCTTCCTGAGAATCTCATCGACCACCGACCCGTTCTCCCCCAAAGGGAAAAACGGGTTGTGCTTCTGGGACATCCGTACCTCCTTGGTGACAGCTACATCAACATGAACATCGTACGGAAAATCTATGACCTTGGGTACTCGGTGATCACCCCGGACATGGTCCCTGAAAGGGCCATACGGAAGGCCCTTGCCATTCTTCCTAAGGCGAGTTTCTGGACTATCTCGAACGAAATCGTGGGTACGGCGTTCTCGTTCCTCAAAAAGGAAGACCCAAGCGTCCGGGGCTTTGTGCACCTCGTCTCTTTCGAATGCGGGCCGGATTCCCTGGTTGGTGAGGTCGTCGAGCGGTACATCAAGCGGGAGAAACGATCCTTCCCGTACCTGCGCCTGGAGATTGACGAGCACACTGGGGAAGCAGGGCTTGTGACGCGTCTTGAGGCCTTTGTGGACATGATGGAGTGGAGGAACGCCCACCATGCGAGCTACCTTCCCACACCTTCTGCACCTTGACGTGGCCCTGGGTATTCTCTACCCCAGTCTGGGGATTGAGATCGTTCCACCTCCACCAATCACCCAGAAGACTATCGAAATCGGGGTGAAACTCGCGCCTCAAAATGCCTGTTTCCCCCTGAAGGTGACCCTGGGCAACTTCATCGAGGCGATTGAGCGGGGGGCTGATACCATCTTCATGGTCGGGGGCGTGGGGCCATGTCGCTTCGGATACTACGGGCAGATTCAGCGAATCATCCTTGAAGATTTGGGGTACAGGGTGCGGTTTGTCCTTTTAGACCACCCCCGGTATGGCATACGGTCGTTCCTCTCGGCCCTCCGGGCCATGACGGGGGGGCGGCTGTTTCTGCCTGAAATCGTCCGGGTTGCCCGCCTGAGCTTTGCGGTGTTGCGCTTTACCGAAGAGCTCGAAGCCCACCGGCGGGCACTGCGCTGCCAGGTGAAGGACCCCCAGGAACTCGACCGGGTCATCGATGGAACCATTGAAGCCCTGCGACAGGTAAAGACTTTCGGAGAACTCGAGGCGCTCAAAACAGGCGCCCTGGAGAAACTCAACGCCCTCCCCCGGAATGGGAGGAAAGACTTCCTGAAGGTAGGGATTGTTGGGGAGGTGTACATCGCCCAGGAGACGCGGGTGAACTTCAACGTGGAAAAACTCCTTGGTGATCTTGGGGTGTACGTCCACAACTCGGTTTCAACGGTGGAGTACGTCCTCCATACTTTTCGGCCCTTCACCCGCTCTCGAGAGAAACTCGAAGCCTGGGAACTTGCAAAACCCTACCTCAAGCGGTTCGTGGGGGGAGAGGGCATCGACAGCGTGGGGAGCGCCATCCGCTACGCCCGGGAGGGCTTCGACGGGGTGGTGCACCTGTATCCTTTCACCTGCATGCCAGAGATCGTGGCCAAAGGGGTGCTCCAGGCGGTGAGCCGGGATTTCGACCTTCCGGTGCTCCACCTGGCCATCGACGAGCACTCAGGAGAAGCAGGGCTTGTCACCAGGGTGGAGGCCTTTGTGGATGTTCTCGAGCGGAGAAAACAGGAGAAAAAACGGGGGCTGAAGCGGAATGGATCTCTTTCTCGGAGTTGATGTGGGTTCGGTGACCACAAAATTCGTGCTCATGGATAGAGAAAAGCGTATCCTGGCAAGTTGCTACCTCAGGACAAGTGGCGACCCCATCGCCGCCCTGAAAGAGGGTCTGCGCTACATCGAGCACCACATGCCCCAGGGAGGGGTCATCAGGGGTGTGGGCACCACGGGAAGCGCCCGGCACTTAGCCGGAGTCATTGTGGGCGCCGATATCGTGAAAAACGAAATCACCGCCCATGCCGTGGCCGCCATCACCCGGGTTCCCGACGTGCGGACGGTTTTCGAAATCGGTGGGCAGGACTCTAAGCTCATCATTATCCGCAACGGCGTCGTCGAGGACTTTGCCATGAACACCGTCTGTGCTGCCGGAACCGGGTCGTTCCTGGAACACCAGGCAGTTCGCCTCAACGTCCCCATTGAGGAGTTCGGGAAACTCGCCCTCCAGGCCAGGCAGTCGGTCCGGATTGCGGGGCGCTGTACCGTGTTCGCCGAATCGGAT
The DNA here is from genome assembly GCA_000347575.1 of Candidatus Caldatribacterium saccharofermentans OP9-77CS. Lineage (GTDB taxonomy): Bacteria > Atribacterota > Atribacteria > Atribacterales > Caldatribacteriaceae > Caldatribacterium > Caldatribacterium saccharofermentans. Next base: position 15,343 of record APCU01000011.1, read on the forward strand.
ATGATCCACAAGCAACAGCTGGGCTTTGGAAAAGCAGAGATTGTGAAAGGGCTCTGTGAGGCCCTGGTGCGGAACTTCATCAATAACCTCGCCTCGGGACGAGAGATTGAAGATCCCATCGTTTTCCAGGGGGGCGTGGCTGCTAACCAGGGAATGGTGCAGGCTTTCCGGGATTTCTTCGGAGGGAAAAAGCGCATCATCGTCCCTCCAGAACACGGCGTCATGGGAGCATGGGGTGCGGCAATTCTCGCCATGGAATACGCCCCTCAAGAAACGGCCTTCCAGGGGTTCTCAGTTGTGGAACGGAACTTCAAAAGCCGGAGCTTCATCTGCACCGACTGCCCCAACGCCTGCGAAATTGTGGTCCTCAAGGAAGACGACCGGGTGAAAGCCCTCTGGGGCAGCCGCTGCGGCAAATGGACCCCGGAGACGGCCACGGTTCGCTGCGAGGAAGAGGACGAAACCCTCTCTTCCCTCTCATTATATCCGGGGTGTTCCACAGAAAGGTGCGCCATGCATGGGTGATACGGAAGGGAAAGTTATTGTTGTCGACGACTCCCGGTTCATCCGCTACCTCGTGAAAGACGTCCTCGAGCAGGAAGGGTTCACCGTAACGACCCTTCCCGACGGTCAGGCGCTTCTGGCCTGCAGGGACCTCGAGACGACTGACGTTCTGCTCCTTGACGTCGTCCTTCCAGATACCGACGGGTTCACGTTATGCCGCAAGCTCAGGATGCATCCTGAGCTTGCCCACCTGCCGATTATCTTCCTTACCGCCCTCGAAACGCAGGACGCCAGAGTGAAGAGTTTTGAGGTGGGAGGGAACGATTACCTGGTCAANCCCATCCACCCTCAAGAACTTTTAGCCCGGGTCAGGACCCATGTGAAGCTGCGGAAGTATCTGAGGGAACTTGAGGAGAAGAACCGCAAACTCGAGGAGCTCACCGCTGAGCTGGAACACCTGGCCTTCTTTGACGCTCTCACCGGTATTCCCAACCGTCGTTCCTTTGACCAGCGCCTTGCAGAGATGGAGGCCAACCACCTCCGCTACGGGACCCCCTACGCCCTCATCGTCATCGACATCGACCACTTCAAGTACTACAACGACGTCCTTGGACACCACAGGGGAGACGAGCTTTTGCGGTCCCTTGCCCAGGTCTTCCTGCGCTCTGTGCGGGGTGGCGATTTCGTGTCCCGCTTTGGCGGGGAAGAGTTCGTGGTCCTCTGCTTTGGCGCCCGGGAAGAGGAGGGCCTGGTGGTGGCCGATCGCCTCAGGAAAAACGTTGAGGAACAGTCTTTCCCTCACCCCAAAAGCCCGATAGCCAAAGTGGTGACGGTTTCCTGTGGCGTCTGTGGCCGGGAGCACGCAAGAAGTGCTACAGACCTCTTCACCCGGGCAGACCGTGCGCTGTACGAGGCCAAAAGGAGAGGACGAAACCGGGTGGTGGCCTTTGAGGAGCTTCAGGAAGAGGAGTGGACAGCAAAGGAGCGTGACGCATAATGCGAAGGGTTTTTGGCTTTACGGTGCTCTGGATATTCCTTTTTTCGGTGGCTCTGGCCCATGCCCAGGAGGGAACGGTGGTCTCGCCAATCGTGCGGGACCTTGAGGAAATGGAGAAAGTCCTCTATGGGATGCCTCAAAGCGGCAGCGTTCTCGCCCGGGTGGAGAAGATTGAGAGAGACCTCACCGGGGACACCCTCTCCGGAACACTCATGGAACGGGTGGGGCGGCTGAAAGCCTTCATTCTCGATGGTACAAAGGATGAGCCCTCTCTGGCCTTCAAAATGCGGGCCATCCGCCTTACCCTCCGTTCGGAACCACCGAAAAGCGGTGTGCTCCTTGCCGAACTCGAGGAGCTGGAACGCCTGATCTTCGGCGTGGCAAGCAGCGACCCCATTGGTGTTCGGGTGGACCGGCTCTACCGGACCTGTGTGGACCCCACGAAGGCCGCGAGCTTCACCGTCCTCGTCCCTAAAGAGACCCTGGTCAAAATAGCCTTAGAGACCGAGCTCAATTCCGAACGGAACGAAGCGGGAGACCCGGTGCCCTATGTAGTTTTGGAGGACGTGCGGATTGAGGGAGTGCTGGTCATCGCCAAGAACACCCGGGGTCAGGGCAGAATCGTGAAAGTCCGCCGGCGGGGAGCCTTTGGGAGACCGGGACGGATTGAAATCGACTTTGGGACTGTGGAGGCTGTCGATGGGACCCCCATCCCCCTCACCATGGGTGAGCGGGCCATCCAGGAGAACAAGGCCCTGGCGTACGCGGTGGGGGCAAGCATCGCTGGACTCGCCATNTTCGGTCCCTGTGGGGGCCGTTGCCGGAGTTTTTGTCCAGGGGGAACCGGCGAGAGTGGAAAAGGGGAAAGAGTTCTACCTCGAGGTTGCGGAAGACCGGGAGGTCGCAGGACCCTTAGAGGTTCCGCATTTCGAAAAGCCTGAGGAGGCATTCCCGTCGGCCACTCCTCTCCCCTCGATTTCTGAGGAGAGCGAGGGCATTGAGGAACTCCCCGAAACCGAGGAGGCTCTCCCTGAGGCCACCCCGACTCCTCAGGTGGAGATTGAAGTGCAACCCTTTGAAGAATGGTAAGGAGAGGTGAGCCATGAGACGCACAGCCGCGAGTGTCCTTCTTGCTCTCTGTATCCTGTGTCTTGGGTTTTCTGCCGCAAAAGCGGAAACCAGGGACTACGAGAAAATCTACAAAGATACGGTGGCCCGGTGGACCCGTTCGGTCACCGTCCGGGAGAGCTTTGCCGTTTCGGCCCTTTTCTGGAACGAAGAGGTGACCCAGGCCTGGGTGGCAAAGTACGGCAAGGAGAATCTCCTCTCTTCTGAAGAGGAGCTCGCGTACCACCGGGACTTCATCCAGCGAGAGCGCCTTAACCGGTACCTCGTCTTTGAAGTCACCCTGAAGAAACTCAAGGGAGCTCCTCTTTATCCTCTGCGCTTTGCCCAGAATACCTACCTCGTGGACGACAAAGGCCGCAAGATTTTCCCTGCCGACTACGATAAGGGGTTTGAGGAAAAGATTCTCCGGGAATTCACGGGAAAAATCTACTTCCCCCGTTTCGACAAAGACGGCAATCCCTTCATCACTCCTGAAACCAGGTACATCGTGCTCCACCTGAGCCAACTCTCTCCCGAAGCCTCGCTCTTTGCCCATGAGGTTGAGCTCCGCTTCGATGACCCCTACATTCCTCCCGACTTTTCCCGGCCGGAGTGGAAACCTGTTCTTGAAGAGGAAATCCTCCGCCTTGAGGAACGTCTGAAGGACCTGGAGTACCGGAAAAAGCAACTTGAAGAGAATCTGAGACAACTCGAGGAAGAGGAGAGGAGGGTCCAGGAGCGCCTCGAAGAGCTCAAAAGGCAGCGTGGACAGTAGCTTTATTTTTTCTCTGGACACCCCTCCTCTTTGCCGGGGAGGGCATCCACATCAAAGCGGCAACCCTCCTGTATGATGAGGCCGGCGAGGTCCTTGAGGCCCTGGGGGGAGTAAGGGTGGCGTGGGAGGATTTTGTCCTCGTCACCGAACACATTCGTTTCTCCATCCCCACACTTGAGATCTTCGTCGATACTCCCTTTGAGGCCTCCTGGGGAAGCGCGAAGGTACGGGGAGAGGTGCTGCACTACTCCTTTGCCCGACGTCAGGGGTTTGTGGAAAACGCTTCACTCACGTACGCCCTTGGGGAAAGGGGGGAGCTCTTCTTCCGGGGGAAACGCCTGGAGTACACGGCGGGAACCTGGCGCGGAGAGGGCATCCTCTGCACGGGGTGCAGGAGAGAGCCGCCCCTTGTGAGTCTCCGGGCGAAAGAAGCAACGGTGTTCCCGGAAGGAAAAGTGGTCATCAAGGGGCTTGCCCTGTACGTTCGGGAGAAGAAAATCCTGGAAATTCCCTGGTACACCCGAACCTTCACCGGTGAGGGAGGGTTCCTCCTTCCTGCTTTTGGTTTTTCCCGGGAGAAAGGGTGGTACACAGGTTTCCGCTACGAGTACGCTCTGTCGCCAGAAACACTCTTCCTTGTCCGGTACACCCTTGGGAGCCGAAAGGGGCAGAAACTCCAGACGGACCTCATTGTTACGGGGGATTCCTTCACCGGATGGGCTTTCTGGGATACCCGTTTTTCAGGTGAGGACTCATTCGGAGCGGTGGCTACTCTACGAAGCGGCGACTTCTCTCTGTCTTTCCTTGGCACCCACAACGAGGAGGTCGGCTCGCATACCCTTTCCCGCTCCCCCCAGATTGTAGCCTCCTTTGAAAAGTCCGCAGGAAGCTCCCTCGCGCTTTCGGGCAAACTGAGCTACGGGTACTTTGCCACCGAAACCGTGCAGGATAACCGTCTCGATGCCCGCTTGAACCTCTCTTTGAAGGGGGAAAACGCCGGTGTCACTGTCTTTGGATGGGGAACGCTCTTTGGGAGTGGCGAGCGCACCATGCGGTGGGGCGCAGAAGTATTCTGGGAAAAGGACCTCTCTCCAGAGTTCTGGACCCGCTTCCGGTGGCGTTTCGTAGAAGGAGAAGCGTCCCCCTTTTTCTTCGACCCCACAGGAGAGTCCACCCTCACCCTTGAGTGCCTCCTGGGGGATGTGGAAGAGAGCTTCCTTCGCCTTCGGGGACGGTACGATCTGAACGCCGGGGCCTTCCGGGACTGGACCTTCGGCATCGGCATAGGAAGCGGGGAAATGTCCCTGGGAATCGAGGGGGTGTACTCCCCCGAAAAGGGAACCCTTACGGAGAAACGGTACTTCCTGCGCCGGAACATCGAGGACTGTGTCAGCCTGGAGCTCTCGTTTTTCGACCCTGAAGGGAGTCTTTTTGTGGCCATGAACTTCTCGGGGTTCGATAAACCCCAGCGAAGTGAGAGCCTCTTCGACGAAGAGGAGCCCTTTGATCCTCTCAGTTTCCGGCGGGAAACGGACACGCCATGATCCGGCAACTCTTCATCCTCGGAGGCCTTATCCTGGCCCTTGTCTTTGGCGGAAGTCTGGGGTACGTCTTTATCGAAAAGTGGCCGTTCTTCGATGCCCTCTACATGACGGTCATCACTCTGACCACCGTGGGGTTCCAGGAGGTCCGTCCCCTGAGCCCCGCAGGACGAATCTTCACCATCGGCATTGTGGGGTCAGGGGTACTCACCGTGACGTATGGTGTGTCCTCCCTGGTGAGGCTGCTTTCTGAAGGGAAATTCGGCGAGTACTGGCGAAGGCAGGAGGTGAAGCGGATGCTCAAAACCATCAAGGGGCACTTCATCATCTGCGGATGCGGGGTGGTGGGAAGCGAAGTGGTGGAGTACTTCGTTCGATCCCGCGTTCCGTATGTGGTCATCGAGAAAGACCGGGGGAAAATCGAGCGGGCGATGCTTCTGCATCCTGACCTTCTCTTCCTTGAGGGTGACGCTACCCAGGAGGAAATCCTTAAAGAAGCAGGAATCGAGCGGGCCCGGGGGCTTCTGGCTCTTGTGGGGAGTGATCCGGAGAACGTCTACATCACCCTTACCGCCAGGCACCTTAATCCTCACCTTCGGATTGTGGCCCGGGCCATTGTTCCTGAATCCGTGGAAATCCTCCGCCGCGCCGGCGCCGACTATGTTATCTGCCCCCAGAAAATCGGCGCGCTGCGCCTGGCCGCCGCAGCCTTACGACCCCATGCCTCGTTTTTTCTCGACCTTCTCCTTCGCAGTGAAACGCTGGACCTTACCATCGAGGAAATCGAAATCCAGCCGCAGTCGCCTCTTTGCGGGAAGACCCTCGGAGAGGCCAACCTCCCGGAGGAGTTTGGCGTCCTCGTTGTGGCCATCAGGGATAGAGAAAAAGGGAACTTCCTCTTCAACCCCAAGGGCAACACTCGCCTTGGGCCCCATGACACGCTGATTGTCCTCGGGAGAACCGAGCAAATCCTGGAGCTCCAGAAACTCGCTCTTTAGGCCTTCTCCAGAGTCCCCTTCAGGTCTTCAAGGGCGTGTTTCTCCTCTTTGGTCAGAACCCTGGCAAGGTCAAGGAGAATGAGGAGTTTCCCTTCGAGCTTCCCCACCCCCTTGATGTACTCGGTGTCGATGGAGGCAATAAGGGGTGAGGGCGGTTCAATCTTGTCTTCGCTCAAGCGGAGAACTTCATCGACGCTGTCCACAATCATCCCAACCGTGTGGGGGGGGACGTCAACGACGATGATGCGGGTGGATTTGGTTTCCTCACCCTTGGGGAGGCGGAAACGCTTGCGAAGGTCGATAACCGGAATGACCCGACCCCGGAGGTTGATCACCCCTTCAACGAAGTCGGGAGCCCCGGGGACCTTGGTGATGGGCTGCATCCTGATGATTTCCTGGACCTGGGCGATATCCACCCCATACACTTCCTGAGCAAGCTGAAAGGCCACAAGCTGCAGTTCCTGAGGCATACGCCTCACCTCCTTTTCATGATCACGGTTTTCCCTCGCCAGGAGAAGTACGTTACCTTTCCCTCCTTCTCCAGGCTCAGGACAATCTCCCACACCACCGGAAGGGGCAATCCTACTCGTGCCACAAGGTCCTGGAGAAAGACCACCTCCTCGAAAGCAGCAAGCACGAGCTCCCTGGGACTCATGGTCTCCTCGCCGCCGGCAACAAGAAGCACCAGGACACCCCTTCCCTCCATTTCTATCGGACGAAATCTGCAGGACTTTAGTCTCCATTGTACCATGTGGGACGTTTTTCGAAAGAGCTTTCCGAAATGCTCCTGTGTGGTATAATTCTCTTTAGTTGCGTGCTCTGGAGGGAGTGCCATGACACCGAGAGAGCGAGCGCTACGCGCGTTGAACCATGAAGTTCCCGACCGCATTCCTCTGGACCTTGGGACGACGAACTGTACCACCCTCACGAAGAAAGCCTACGAGAACCTCAAGGCCTATCTGGGGATTGAGAAGGAAACCCGCCTCATGATGGAGAACTTCCAGATCGTCTTTGTGGACGAGGAAGTCCTCGAAATCCTGGGCATCGATACCCGGGGCGTTCATCCTGAACCCCTTTCGCAAAAGCGGTGGGTTGATGAGCGAACGTACTACAACGAATTTGGCATCAAATACCGGATGCCCGAAGACGGGCTCTACTACGATATGGTGGAGCATCCCCTGGCAGGGAAAACCCTGGAAGAACTCGAGGACTACGAATGGCCGGACCCTGCAAAGACCATGAACCTTGAGGGGGTACGGGAGCGGGCGGAAGCACTCGCCAAAGAGGGAAAGTACCTCCTTGTGGGGGATATGATCGACACGGGGATTTTCGAGCCCTGCTGGTACCTGCGGGGGTTTGAGAACTTCCTCGTTGACCTTGTCTGCAACGTGGATTTCGCCACGGCGCTCCTTGAGAAGATGTACGAGTACCAGCTCAAGCGGTACTCGCTGTTCCTCGCTGAGTGCGGGGAGTTCCTCGACGTGATCTTCGTGGGCGACGATTTGGCCACCGCCGAGAGCACCATCATGAGCCCGAAGACCTACCGGGACATCGTGAAACCATACCACAAGGAGTACTTCAAAAACCTCAAGAAAATGGCACCCAGGGCGAAGCTCCTCTACCACTCCTGCGGGAGTATCGCCCCCTTCATTCCCGACCTCATCGAAATCGGAGTGGATATTCTCAACCCCATCCAGGTTTCTGCTCAGGGCATGGACACGAAAGCCCTGAAAGAGCGCTTCGGCAGGGACCTGTGCTTCTGGGGAGCCGTCGACACGACCTTCGTCCTCCCCCGGGGAGGGACAGAGGACGTGCGCCGGGAAGTTCGCCGCCGCATCGAGGACCTCGGTCCTGAGGGGTATGTGCTCTGCGCGGTGCACGACATTCAGCCGGACGTTCCCCCAGAGAACATCGTCGCTATGTACGATGAAGCCCGACGTTTCGGAATCTTCGCATAAGAAGGCGATAGGGTGACCAGTGAAAGTCTTTTGGCACTTCTCCAAAGCCTGAGAAGACGCCTGGTTCTGCTTTCCCCAGCTTCTTTAGTGCTTTTTGGGTTCTCTGCCCTCATCCTCATTGGGACGGTCCTCCTGCTTTTCCCCTTCTCCGTGGCTTCAGGGAACGCCATGCGGTTCATCGACGCCCTCTTCACTGCCACCTCTGCAGTGTGCGTCACGGGTCTTGTCGTTGTGGATACCGGGACGTTCTTTTCCCTCTGGGGCCAGATAATCATTCTCATTCTCATTCAGTTCGGAGGGTTGGGATATATGACGGTAGCAACGCTCCTTGCCCTTGCCCTGAGGCGTCGCATTGAGTACCGGGATCGCCTGGCCATACGGGATTCCTTCAGCCTCGACGTCCCCGGAGGAGCGGTGCGCTTCGTTTTAGACGTTCTGCGGTATGTTCTCTGGGTCGAAGGCGTGGGATTTCTCCTGCTTTTTGTGGCCTTTCTGCGGCACTTCTCTCTTCCGCAGGCGTTCTTCTCCGCCCTCTTCCACTCGGTGTCTGCCTTCTGCAATGCCGGGTTCTCAGTGTTCTCGAATAGCCTCGAGAGTTTCGCTCTCGACCCCCTTGTGAACCTCACCGTTATAGGGCTCATCGTGATTGGAGGTATCGGATTTGTGGTGATTCGGGAGCTCGTGGAACACCGCCGCCTGAGTTCTCTACACGCCAAAACGGTGGTAACCACCACCGTCGCCCTCATTGCCCTGGGGACGCTCTTCCTCCTCCTTACAGAATCCTCAAACCCCACGACCCTGGGAGCATTCCCCTTCTGGGGAAAGCTCATGGCTGCACTCTTCCAGGCAGTCACCCCAAGAACCGCAGGGTTCAGCACCATCCCCATCGCCTGTCTCCGTCCGGTTTCGGCGCTCTTTCTCATGTTCCTCATGTTCGTGGGTGCCTCCCCAGGGGGCACAGGGGGAGGCGTGAAAACCACCACCCTGGCGCTCCTTCTGGCCCTTGTCCGAAGTGCCCTTCGGGGGCAAGAGGGAGTGGCGCTTTTCCACCGGCGGGTAGCCCGAAGCACCGTCCGCAGAGCCTTAGCCGTGTTCTGTTTTGGCCTGGGGCTGGTCTTCTTTTCCACCACGTTCCTCTTCGCCACCGAAAAGGGGAACTCCCTTGACCTTGCCTTCGAGGCCGTTTCGGCTTTTGGCACGGTGGGACTCTCCCGGGGAGTTACGTCGAACTTGTCAGACCTGGGGAAGCTTGGTATTATTGTAACGATGTTCCTTGGGCGAGTGGGTATTTTCACCGCCCTGGTGGCCATGGGTGTTGCTCGAGAACGGAAGGAACTGCTCGTCTATCCCGAGGAGCGAGTGCTCGTTTAGGGGGGATTTTTTTGTTCTCTAAAGTCCTCATTGCCAACCGGGGGGAAATTGCCCTGCGGGTCGTCCGGGCCTGCAAGGAGCTCGGACTCAAAACCGTGGGGGTGTTCTCCGACCCCGATGCGAATCTCCTCCATCTCCGCTTCGTCGACCAGAAGGTTGCCCTGGGAGGGAACTCAGCAATCGAAACGTACCTGAACATCCCCAAAATCGTCCGGGCCTGTGAAATTACCGGGGCCGATGCTGTGCACCCGGGATACGGGTTCCTGGCAGAAAACGTTACTTTTGCTGAAGAACTCGAAAAACGGGGCATTACCTTCATCGGTCCAGGACCTGATGTCCTGAGGAAAATGAAGAACAAACTCCAGGCCAAACGCCTCATGCACGAGGCTGGAGTCCCGGTAATCCCCGGGTCCTTAGAGCCGGTAAAGACCTTCGCCGATGCCCACGATATTGCCAGGGACATCGGGTATCCCCTCCTCCTCAAGGCCTGCCTGGGTGGAGGGGGCCGGGGCATCCGGGTGATCGCCAGCGAAGACGACCTCAAAAAGTCCTTCGACAGCGCTCGCCGGGAGGCCCAGGCGGCTTTTGGGAACGAAGAGCTCTACATCGAAAAGCTCATCGACCGGGCCCGGCACATCGAGGTGCAGATTCTCGCCGACCGGTATGGCAATGTCATCCACGTTGGAGAGCGGGAGTGTTCCCTTCAGCGGCGTCGTCAGAAAATCCTCGAGGAGGCTCCAGCTACTGGTCTTTCCCCTACCCTCCGCGAGAAGATTCTCGATGCTGCCGTCCGGGCAGCGAAGGCCCTGGGGTACGTGACCTGCGGGACTTTTGAGTTCCTGGTGACCCCCGAGGGGAACTTCTACTTCATGGAGCTCAACGCCCGCATCCAGGTGGAACACCCGGTGACAGAAGAAATCTCCGGGGTGGACCTTGTGCGGGAGCAGATTCGCCTGGCAGCGGGAGAGGAACTCGCCTTCCGTCAGGAAGACATCGTCCTGCGGGGCCACGCCATTGAAATGCGCATCAATGCTGAAGACCCCGAGAAACGTTTTGCCCCCTCTCCAGGGCGCATCGTGCAGTTTGAGATCCCCCGGGGTCCGGGAATCCGTGTGGACTCTCACTGCTATAGCGGCTACACTGTCCCGCCCCATTACGATTCCCTCATCGCAAAACTCATCGTATGGGATATCAACCGGGAATTCGCCATTCGCCGTTCCCGGGAGGCTTTGCGATCCTTTTTCGTCGAGGGTATCGCCACCACCATTCCCTTCCACCTCCGGATTCTCTCGCACCCCGATTTCCTCGAAGGCAATCTCCACACTCGCTTCGTCGAAGAGGTGTGGCAGGAGGACGTCAAAGGAGGCGATGCGCAACGATGAAGCTTCGAACCTTTCCTCAGGGAGTCTTCCTTCCCCACCACAAGGAAGACACCGCACACCTCCCTATTGTTCGCGTCCCCGAGCCTTCCCGCGTTGTCCTTCCCCTTATCCAGCACACCGGCGCTCCCTTAAAGCCCCTGGTGAAAAAGGGAGATACGGTCAAACGGGGGCAGAAAATTGCCGACGTCGATGCCTTCGTGGCTGCACCGGTCCATGCCCCGCTGAGCGGGAGGGTTGCCGGGATTGAGGAGTGGGCACATCCGACGATGGGGAGATTCCAGGCCATCGTCATCGAGAACGACGGAAAGGGATGAAGAGGAGCGCTACGAGCCGCTTCCAGAAACCATCGAGGACCTCGAACCGGAGCGCCTGCGAGTCTTCGTCCGGGAAGGGGGGTTTGTGGGGCTTGGGGGAGCAGCCTTCCCGACCCATGTGAAGCTCTCCCCACCCCAGGGGAAACCCATCGACTCCTTCATCCTGAATGGGGCCGAATGCGAGCCTTACCTTACCTGCGACCACCGGGTGATGCTGGAGCGCACTGAAGAGATGCTCCTTGGGCTCCGTATTATGGTCCGGGCCTGCGGGGCCAAAAGGGCCTACATCGGCATTGAGGACAACAAAAAAGATTGCATTGACCACGTGGCGAATCTCCTGCGGAACTTCCCCATCCCCGCAGAGGTCGTCCCCCTGAGGACCAAATACCCCCAGGGTTCGGAGAAACACCTGATTCTTGCCATCCTGGGCCGCGAGGTTCCCCCGGGAGGACTACCCCTTGATGTGGGCGTTGTGGTGAACAACGTGCAGACTGCAGCAGCGCTTGGCCGGATGGCCAGAACGGGTCTTCCCCTTGTGGAGCGGGTCATTACGCTCTCTGGGGACTGCCTGAGAAAGCGGGGGAACTTTGAAGTTCCTCTGGGGATGCTCCTTGAAGACCTCGTGAACTTCTGCGAAGGGTTCACTGCCCCACCCCGGAAAATCATCATGGGCGGACCGATGACCGGCATCACCCAGGTATCCCTGGCCGTTCCCGTCATCAAGGGAACCTCGGGGTTCCTCTTTTTCCGGAACGTCCCCAAAAAGCGAGAGTACCCCTGCATTCGCTGCGGGCGGTGCGTTGCCCACTGCCCCATGCGCCTTCTGCCGTATCTTCTCGGGAGGCTCGCTGAGGAACGGCTTTTTGCCGAAGCCGAGGACAACCGGGTCCTTGACTGTGTGGAGTGTGGGTCCTGTGCGTACGTTTGCCCTGCCGGGATTGCCCTGGTGCACCTCTTGAAGCTGGCAAAGTTCGAAGTGATGCGCCGGAAACGAGGAGGGAAATGACGTGGAAGACCTCAAGCTCGTCACCTCTGCCCCACCGCACCTGAGAAGTCCGGTCACCGTCCCCTGGATCATGCAGCAGGTGGTCTTTGCGCTCCTTCCTGCTGCCATCTGGGGAGCGGTGTTCTTCGGACCCCGCCTGGCCCTGCCGCCCCTCGTGCTCGCTGTTCTTGCCTGCGTGGGGTTTGAAGCGCTGGACTGCCTGGCCTTCCGCCGTCCCCTCACGGTGGGTGACTGGAGTGCTGTGGTTACGGGAATGCTCCTTGGGCTCTCCCTTCCTCCAGGGTGTCCTTTCTGGATCCCCATTGTGGGCGGAGGTGTGGCCATATTCCTTGGAAAGCAGATGTTCGGAGGAATTGGACAGAACGTGTTCAACCCGGCCCTTGTGGGACGGGCTGTGCTCCTCATCTCCTGGCCGAAAATCATGGCCACCTGGCACGTGCGTCCTCCCTTTGTCCTTGGGGCGACCTCGTACGCCACTCCAGTCGATGTCGTGACGAGCGCCACACCTCTTGGGATCGTCAAAGCCTACGGGTATCCTGCCGTATGGGAAACTCCCCACCTCCTCTTTCGGCTCTTTGTGGGACTTGTCCCCGGATGCATTGGGGAGATTTCAGCGCTCCTTCTGCTCCTTGGGTTTGTGTACCTCCTTGCCCGGGGCGTGGTCCAGTGGGACATCCCACTCTTCTACAGCATGGGGCTTGTGGCCGTGGCCCTGGTGGCACGACAGAACCCCCTCTTCCACCTTCTTGCCGGTGGCGCCGTCATGGGAGCATGTTTCATGGCCACCGACTACACCACTTCCCCCATGACCCCCCGGGGGAGGATAATTTTTGGCTTTGGCGCAGGCGCCTTAACGGGCATCATCCGGTGGCTTGGAGGGTACCCGGAGGGGGTAACCTTTGGCATCCTCACCATGAACGCTCTGGTGCCGCTTCTTGACCGGATGCTACCGCGGAGATTCGGGGTGAAGAAGGCATGAGGAAAATCCTGCGTGTGGCACTGGCGCTGACGGTGGTTTGTGTGGTTGCTGCTCTCTCGCTCTCTGTGGTGTACGTGGTGACAAAGGAGAAAATCGCCGAAGAGGCGAGGAAAGAGCTCAAAGAAGCCCTCGGGGTTGTTTTCCCCGAAGCAGAAACCTTCGTCCCCCTTGACCCTGGGACCTTTGGGACCCTCCCCGAATCGAAAGAAATCCAGGTCCTCGAAGCCTACGAGGCGCAAAGCGGTGGAGAACGCCGGGGTGTGGTCCTCAAGGTAGCAAGCACTGGTTACGGCGGTCCCATCGTGCTCCTTGTGGGGGTGGACACAGAAGAGGGGAAAATCACTGGTCTCAAGGTTTTAGAACACCAGGAGACCCCGGGGCTCGGTTCAAACGTTGCTGAGGAGGGTTTCCTCTCCCAGTTTCTGGGGAAATCCTTAGAGAGTCCCTTCAGGGTGGGGGAGGACATCCAGGCAGTGAGTGGCGCCACCATTTCAAGCCGCGCCGTGGCGCGGGCGTGCGCGAAGGTTGCCGAAATCGTGCGAGGTGAAAAGCGGTGATGCGAGAGTTCTGGTACCACTTCCGGAACGGGCTTTTGGGAGAAAACCCGGTGCTGAAGCTCATGATTGGGCTGTGCTCGGTCCTTGCTGTTTCGGTGCGGGTTGAGAACTGCCTCGGGATGGGGGCTGCAGTGATTTTCGTTCTGACCTGCTCGAGTCTCGTGATCTCCCTTATCCGGAATTTCGTCCCCAATGAGGTGCGCATCCCCATTTTCATTGTGGTCATCTCCACCTTCACCACCATCGTGGACCTCGTGATGAAAGCGTACCTCCCACCCCTCTCCAAAGCCATGGGTATCTTCATCCCCCTCATTGTGGTGAACTGCATCATCATGGCCCGGGCCGAGGCCTTCGCTTCAAGGAAACCTCCCCTTCTTGCTGTGGCCGACGCTCTGGGAATGGGGGTGGGGTACACCCTCGTCATCACCGCCATCGGCGTTGTGCGGGAGCTTTTCGGTTACGGAGAAATCCTCTCCCATCCCGTGTTCCCCAAAGCCTACCAGGGTATGATGGCGATGATTCTGCCCCCTGGAGCTTTTCTCCTCATCGGCATCTACATCGCGCTCCTTAACTGGTCGCTGAGGAAGGTGAAATCATGAGTACCGAAATCCTCACGCTCTTCAAAATCATCGTCAGCGCCGCCTTTGTCGACAACATCATCCTCGCCCGCTACATTGGCCTCTGCCCCTATATTGGTATGTCCTCGAGTGTCGCAAACTCCATCGGCATGGGGATGGCCGTGACCTTCGTGATGGTCCTTGCCTCCATCGTGACCTGGATTCTCTGGAACTACATCTTCGTCCCCCTGGGGCTTGAGTACCTCCGCATCATGGTGTTCATCCTCGTGATTGCAACGCTTGTACAGCTTGTGGAGATTCTCCTCAAAAAGAACGTCCCCAACCTCTACCGGGCCATGGGCATCTACCTCCCCCTCATCACCACAAACTGCGCTATCCTCGCCGTCACTTTCCTTGGGGTGGACTACGGGTACACCCTCCTCCAGGTTGTGGTGTACAGCATAAGCGTCGCTTTAGGGTTCACGGTGGCCCTGGTGCTCCTTGCCGGTATCCGGGAACGCCTGCGCATGGCGCGGGTGCCCCAGTTCTGGCAGGGGTATCCGATTGTCTTTGTGGCAACGTGCCTTTTAGCCATCGCCTTTCTGGGCTTTAAGGGACTTGTGAAGTAGGGGGAAAGGTCGTATGAACATTCTCATCCCAACGGTGCTCGTTGGCGCTCTGGGTCTTGCCTTTGGGCTCATGCTCTCCTGGTTTGCCAAAAAATTCGCCGTTCCGGTGAACCCCCTTGTGCAGGAGGTGGAACGGGTGCTCCCTGGGGCAAACTGCGGCGCCTGCGGTTTCCCGGGCTGCAGTGGCCTTGCTGAAAAAATCGCTTCAGGAGAAGCACCGGTAAACGCCTGCCCCGTTGGGGGACCGAAGGCGTGGGCAGAACTCTCCCGCCTCCTCGGGCAGGAAAGTAGCAGCTGGGAGGTCAAAAGGGCTGTGGTGCTCTGCCAGGGAGGGAAAGGCGTAGCCCAGGTGACCGCTGAGTACAGCGGCGTGGCAAGCTGTAAGGCGGCAAACCTCCTCCCCGGGTCCTTCAAAGGATGCCGTTTCGGGTGTCTTGGCCTTGGCGACTGCGTCCGGGTGTGTCCGTTTTCGGCCATTCACATCGACCCGGAGAGCGGGCTTCCCGTTGTCAACTGGGAAAAGTGCACAGGGTGTGGGAAATGCGTGGCCGAATGCCCCCGGAAAATCCTCACCCTTGTCCCCAGGAAAGAACAGGTCACGGTGGCCTGTGTGTCCTTTGATTCAGCCAGAGAGGTCCGGAAGGCCTGCGCAAGAGGCTGCATCAAGTGCCAGGTCTGTGTTCGGACCTGCCCGGAGGGTGCCATCACCTTCGAAAACGGAAGGATTGTGATTTCCCGGGAGAAATGTACCCTCTGCGGGCTCTGCATCGAGAAGTGCCCCACCCACTGCATCATCCGGGTGGGGAAAACCGCAGCCCTGCTTGAGGTGAGGGGGTAATGCCGCTTCTCCTTGGCATCGATATCGGGACCACCAACACCAAACTCAAAGTGTACGATGAAGACGGACAGACCCTTGCCGAGACGAGCTTCAGAACGCCGCTTTTTTCAGATGCCCATGGCCCTTACTACGACCCGAAAGAACTCACCACCCTACTTTTTGCGGCCATAGCGGGGTTTCCCGAGCGCGTGCGAAGAAGCGTCAAAGCCGTAAGCGTCTCAAGCTTTGCCGAGGTCATGGTGGGGCTTAATGAGCGTGGTGAACCCCTCACCCGATGCATCCCCTGGTACGATGAGCGCACGAAAGAAGAAGCTGAAGCAGTGGCCCTTGACCCATCCTGGGTGTACGAGACCACAGGGCTCTCCCCCCACCACAAGTACTCATTCTACAAGCTCCTCTGGCACCGCCGCCATGAGCCAGAGGTTTTCAAGGCAGTGCGTTTCTGGACCTCGATGTCGGGATTTGTGCTCTTTGCGCTGAGTGGCGAGCTCTCCTTCGACTACTCCCTTGCCTCCCGGACCATGCTCTTTGACCAGCACACCCGCACCTGGAGGGAGGAACTCCTCGACCTTGCAGGAATGC
>APCU01000012.1 GCA_000347575.1 Candidatus Caldatribacterium saccharofermentans OP9-77CS
TTGCGGAATTCGTAAGCACTCCATCGTTCCCGGGGATCCAAGAAATCAACAAGATGGTGAGGAATGCGCTGCCTGACCTCAAGAGGAGGCTTTGCCGTTCCGATGTCAAGGTACTTGTACACCGCCAGAGAATCGGCAGAAACAATCTCCACGTTCTGGAGACGCTCGGCAAGGTCTATTGAAAGCGCTGTTTTTCCGCTCGCCGTGGGACCAAGGATGCAAAGGACGGGCTTAGCTCTCTCCACCATCCCGACACAATACGGGAATACCGACACACTTCCCCTGAGGATTTCTGGCAAGACGAACCTTAAGAAAGCTCCCTGCCCGGAGGTTCTCTCCACTCTCCAGGAAAACCCTCAGATTCTCCCGAGTCCGGGCCACGAGTTCTCCATCTTCCTCAAGGAGCAGAACCTCCGTCACCCTCCCCTCGTGGACACGGAGGCGGTGAAGATAAGCCTCCCGTAGCCTATCATTCAGCACTCGCAGCCGTTCTTTTTTCACTTCCTGGGGAACATCGTCTTTGAGCTGTGCAGCTTTTGTGCGGGGGCGAGGAGAATACGCATAGGTATAGGCGATCTCAAATTGCACCTCCCGAACAACCCTGAGGGTTTCAGCAAAATCGTCCTCGCTTTCTGTGGGGAACCCCACGATGATGTCCGTGCCAATGGCTGCCTCGGGAATACGTTCACGAATGAAGGAGGCTATTCGCAGATACTCCTTCTGAGTGTATCCCCGGTTCATGAGGGCAAGGATTCTGTCTGAACCGGCCTGGAGAGGAAGGTGGAAGTACGGGCAGAGTATGCGGCTTCCCCGCACAATTTCCACGATTTCCCTTCGCATATCCCGGGGGTGAGAGGTGATGAAGCGAACCCAGATTTTCTCTCCTCCGAAACGACGTTCGATATCTTCAAGAAGGCTCTCGAAAGCCTGGGGATTCCCAAGGTCCTTGCCGTAGCTATTGACGTTCTGCCCCAGGAGAATGATTTCCCGAAAGCCCTCGCGAACGACTTCCTCAAGCTCCTCAAGAATCACATCGTGGGGCTTGCTCCGCTGAGGGCCAGTCGTATATGGCACGACACAGTAGCTACAGAAATTATTGCACCCGAAAGCAATCGGGAGGTAAGTGGAAACCCTTCCTTTCCGCCGGTATCCCCTCTCGGTGAAGTGCGGCGAGGGAGGTGAGAAGACAACCTTCCGTTCCCCAGTAGCGCAGGCCTCCCGAACAAAGGAGGGAGTTCATCAATGTTGTGGGTTCCGGTGAGAACCCTCACATACGGGAGGCGAACAAGAAGTTCCTCCCGCAAGAGCTCGCTCATACACCCGCAGAGAACGACGCAAGGGGGCTTTCCTCTTCTCTGCAGCGCAGCGTGATAGAGATGGGCAATAACCCCAACAGCCCTTGTCACAGCATGTTCCCGGACAGCGCAGGTGTTGAAAACGAGCACGTCTGCCTCCTCCTCTTCCTGGGCTTCAGAGAAACCATCCTGAAGGAAGAGGTGGAGGAGGTGCTCAGAACGGCTTTTATTCATCTGGCAGCCAAAGGTTACCACCGCAACAGAAAGCCTATCCTCCATTGCTTTCCCCAGAAGAGAAAAACAAAAAGGAAACCCGCCTATTCCTCGGGAATAGGCAGAAAGAGAAAGCCTGCTCTTCTCGAGCAGGCTTTCTCTTTCTTAATCGTTTCGGGGCTTGACAATAAGCTTGATTGCTGTCCGTTCTTCCCCATCGATGGTCACGTCGGTAAAGGCAGGAATGCACACAAGATCAATACCACTTGGAGCAACGTATCCTCGGGCAATGGCAATAGCCTTAATCGCTTGATTCACTGCCCCTGCCCCTATGGCCTGTATTTCTGCCACACCCTTTTCCCGGATTGCACCTGCCAAGGCACCGGCAACCGCATTAGGATTGGACTTTGAGGATACCTTGAGAACGTCCATCGTCGATTCCCCCTTGTCCACAAGATGAAAGATTTCGTTTCTCCTTCCACATCAAGTACTCAAACGTGCTCCGCAAGGGGTACAGAAAGACGGAAAATCTTCTGCGCTTTTCCTGTAGTGTCATCCACCTCCACGACAATGCCATTGAGCTTCACGTTTTCCTTAGCCACTCGGTACTTCACTGGCATTTGTGTGAGGAACCTTCCAACGATGTCTGCTATCTCAATCCCGATGACCGAATCGTGAGCACCTGTCATACCAATGTCGGTGATGTACGCCGTTCCCTGGGGTAGGATACGTTCATCGGCCGTGGCCACATGGGTATGGGTTCCAAACACACACGAGACCTTTCCATCCAAAAACCACCCCATCGCTATTTTTTCCGACGAGGCTTCAGCGTGGAAGTCCACAAGGATAAGCCGCGTCTCCTCATGGAGATGTTTGAGCTCCTCTTCCATCCTGCGAAAGGGGCAATCCAAAGGAGGCATGAACACACGACCACTGAGGTTCACAACTGCCCAAACCTTCCCCCCCTTTTCTAAGATAAGCGATCCCCTCCCTGGAACACCATCGGGGTAATTCAGGGGACGGAGGAGACGGGGCTGATGCTCGATATAAGAAACAATTTCCTTCTTGTCCCAGATATGGTTACCCGTGGTGATCACGTCCACCCCGTACCCCAGAATTTCCTCACAGACCTCCGGTGTTATCCCCAAGCCTCCTGCAGCATTCTCGCCATTGACGATGACAGCGTCAACCTGTAGTTCCTCCCGAAGCGACGAGAGCTTCTCTCGAAGCACCCGTCGCCCTGGTTTCCCTACCACGTCCCCTACGATGAGGAATCTCAAGTACTCATCCTCCTCCACTACTTGGCGTATTCAACAGCCCGGGTTTCCCGAATAACCGTCACCTTAATCTGTCCCGGGTACTCCAGCTCTTTCTCGATTCGCTTCACCACGTCTCGAGCGAGTTTTGCCGCACCAGCGTCGTCAATCCGGTCTGGCTTCACGATAATGCGAACCTCGCGACCTGCCTGAATGGCATAGGCCTTTTCCACGCCTTCGAAGGAATCTGCGATCTTTTCCAGACGCTCCAGGCGCTTGATGTACGCCTCAAGGCTCTCTCTTCGTGCTCCAGGACGCGATGCCGAGATGGCATCTGCTGCCTGCACAAGCACAGCCTCAAGGGTCTGAGGTTCGACATCGCCGTGGTGCGCTTCAACGGCATGGATAACTTCCCACTTCTCTCCATACCTTCCGAGGAGCTCTGCTCCAATCTTTGCGTGGGGTCCTTCGACTTCGTGGTCCAGGGCTTTGCCGATATCATGCAGAAGTCCTGCTCGCTTTGCCACTTGCACGTTGGCCCCGAGTTCTGCTGCCATCATGCCGGCGAAGTACGCTACTTCCTTGGCGTGTTGCAGAACATTCTGCCCGTAACTCGTACGGAAGTAGAGCTTCCCCAGGAGCTTCACGAGCTCCGGGTTCATGTTCTTGATGCCGGTATCAAAGAGGGCCTGTTCTCCCTCCTGGAGGATCTTCTCCTCAACCTGGGCTTTGGCCTTTTCGATGAGCTCCTCGATACGAGCAGGATGAATACGACCATCCATGATGAGCTTTTCAAGGGCGATGCGAGCAACCTCCCGTCGTATGGGGTCAAAGCATGAGATAATGACGGCTTCTGGCGTATCGTCAATAATCAGGTCGACCCCGGTCATCATCTCAAAGGTCCGGATGTTCCTTCCCTCGCGGCCAATGATGCGCCCCTTCATCTCGTCGTTGGGAAGTGCTACCACGGATACCGTACTCTCTACCGTAAAGTCTGCAGCGTAGCGCTGGATAGCCTGACCCACAATATCTCGAGCAATCCTTTCTGCTTCTTTCTTCGCCCGTTCTTCAGCCTCCTTTATTTTTAAACCCACCTCATACTCTAAGGTTTTCTCCACACGTTCCAGAAGTTCTCGTTGCGCCTCTTCCACAGAGAGCCCCGCAATACGAGAAAGCTCTTGGATCTCTCTCGCCTTCAAGGCTTCGACTTCTTGTCTTTCCCGCTCAAGGGCTTCCTGAGCCTTCCGGAGAGCGTTCTCCGATCTCTCAAGTTGCTCCATCCGGCGCTCCAGCATCTCCTCCCGTCGAAGAAGACGGCCCTCGAGGTTCTGCAGTTCTTTCCGCTTCCGCTGAATCTCTTCTTCAAGCGCCTGTTTTTCCCGGAGGACTTCTTCTTTTGCCGAAAGGAGCGCTTCCTTCTTCAGGTTCTCTGCCTGACGGGCAGCCTCCTCAAGCATTCCCCGAACCTGAAGCTCCACGCTCTCCCTTCGTCTCTTAAGCTGGAAGTTCACGAGGAACATACCTGCTACGAACCCTATTGCCGCTCCTAAAAAGATGTATATCGGCCCCATAGGCTGGATTCACCCCTTATTTACTTTTCAATGTGCGGAACAAGCCTTGGAAATATTCTAATCGCCCCGGAAGGGCAAGTCAAGGACGGTGAGAACCGAAAAAGAGCGACCATCCCCACTCGATGGCCTCTTCCGCAAACCCCCTGGTCCTGAGACGACGCCAGAACCGCTCACGGTCTTCCTCCCTGGCTTGCCAAAAGGACAACAACCTCACCACGTCTTCAACCTCGGCCTCAAGAGGGTAGACGCTGCGGAGTTCGGCAAGGAGCGGCGAGGGAATACCTCTTTCCTTGAGCTCATGGCGCAGTGCAAAGAACCCTCTGGGGTTTCTCTGGCGCCGCTCCTCGACATACGTACTTACGTAGGCCTGGTCATCGAGGTACCCTTTCTCAGAAAGCAGGGCAATCGTTTCTTCTAAAACTGCATCAGGAAACCCCTCGCGTCGCAGAGCCTCCCGGACTTCCCAGGACGTGCACATCCTCCGAGCAAGTTTTCGCAGTGCCCGTTTTATGGCTTCATCAATCGTTAAGGGCAATTTTCGGATCAATTCCCATCTTCTCCAGGGAAGCCAAAAGAATCTTCTGGGCAATTTCGGGATTCTCTTTCAGGAACTGGCGCACTCCTTCCCGTCCCTGTCCCAGCCGGTACTCACCAAAGGTGTACCAGCTTCCCGAACGCTTGACCACTCCCGTTCCCTCAGCAAGGCCCAGGATTTCTCCCTCCCTCGATATACCTTCTCCATAGAAGAGCTCAAGTTCTGCTTCTTTGAAGGGAGCGGCAAGCTTGTTCTTAACCACCCGCACCCTTGTCCACGCTCCGACGATCTGGTCGCCTCCCCCGATCCGTATGTAGTCTCTTTTGCGAACATCGAGCCGGACCGAAGCGTAGAACTTGAGCGCCCTTCCTCCCGGGGTGGTTTCAGAGGGGCCGTAGTTTGTGCCAATCTTCTCGCGGAGCTGGTTGACAAAGATCGCCACGGTCTTCGTCTTGCTGATATACCCTGTGAGTCGGCGAAGGGCCTGGGACATGAGTCTTGCCTGGAGGCCAACCGTAGGTTCTCCAATACCTCCTTCAAGTTCCATCCGTGGGGCAAGTGCTGCCACAGAGTCCAGGACCACAATGTCGATGCTGCCGCTGCGCACCAAGGTATCCACGATGTCCAAAGCCTCCTCAGCCGTTGAAGGCTGCGAGATAAGGAGCCTGTCCACCTGAACCCCTATGCGGCTCGCATAAGCAGGGTCAAGGGCGTGCTCAGCGTCGATAAAAGCTGCAATGCCACCCTTCTTCTGAGCCTCAGCAATGGCATGGAGGGCGATGGTGGTTTTTCCTGAAGCCTCCGGTCCGAAGATTTCCACCACCCGGCCTCTGGGAAACCCCCCAACCCCTAGAGCAATGTTGAGGAGGATTGATCCAGTCTTGATCACCTCCACGTCAGCAGCAAGCACATTCTGGGAAAGGAACATGATAGCCCCTTTTCCGTACTTCTTCTCTATGATGCTCATGGCCTGCTTGATGATTTCTTCCCTATTGTCCCTTCCCGCCTCGTTCATAGACATCACCCCTTCAAAGGAACCTGTACGAGTTTGTGGTACACTGGACCCGAAGGCGTGAGGGTGCTCTGAAAGAGCACGATTTCTCTGAAAACCACCGGAAGCGGTGACCATCCTGTAAACGCTGTGGCGTGCAGTGCAAGAGGCGACCGAAACCGGGCAAGGGTCACGTGGGGAACAAAGTCTTTATCCTCGTCCCAGGGAATACAGGCCTCACGGAGCTTCTGGAACAGGGTCCTCGCCACCTGGATGGTCACCGTCTTTCCCTTGCCGTCAAGACCTACCCAGAGAACCCTTGCCCTCTGCCAGGAGGGAAATACCCCGATTTCCTCAAGAATTACACCGTACGAAGGGAAGGTGCAGCCAAGGTGCTCGAGAATCTCGCGAATGTCCTCGACACAGGGAGAAGGCAGTGCCGGAAAAAACGCGAGGGTGAGATGGAAATGGTCTCTGTTGACCCACTTCCCCTGGGGGTAGGTACCCTTCTGCTTTTCCACAAAGCGCCATAGGGCGTCCTTTGCCTCCTCAGGGAGAGGAAAAGCCACAAAAGCACGGATGCTCTCTCTCACCGGATATCCCTCTCTCGCAAGAAGATGAAAAGCATGGTCAGTGCTGCCTGGGAGAAGAAACGCTTGTTCATTAGCCGGTCACCCCGAAACTGGAACTTTCGGACCTCCGTTCGCGATGCATCACTCACGGCAATGTACACAAGGCCCACCGGTTTCTCTGGACTTTCTCCCCCGGGACCAGCAATGCCCGTAACGCCCAGACCAATATCCACCCCAGTCTTTTTTCGCACTCCCTCCGCAAGGTACCGTGCCGTCTCCTCGCTCACTGCCCCAAAATGGCGGAGGACTTCCCCAGGAACCCCTATGTCGGTAAGTTTTGCCTCATTGCTGTACACAATGTACCCCCGCTCAAAATAACGTGAACTTCCCGGAACATCGGTTATGCGGCTTCCCACAAGGCCGCCTGTGCAGGACTCAGCCAGGGCTACCCTCCATCCTCGCTCAAGGAGTAACTTCCCCACTGCTTCTTCAAGTGTCTCACCAAAGGGGGAAAAGAGATACGGCATAAAGGCGCTCTTCACCGCCGCAATGGTTTCCTCTGCCCTTTTTTGGTCCTCCAGTGAAACATCCTGGCCGTAGAGGAAGAACCAGACCTCTCCGTAGTTGGGGAGAAAGGCAAAACGGAGCGACTGCGGAAGCCCGGAAAGCAGAGGTAGCATCTTCTCCTCAAGCTGTGATTCTCCGATACCACAGAACTTCAGGACCTCACTGCGGTAAACCCCGCCCCGAAGCGTGGGGATCTCTTGCTCCAGAAGACCCCAGAAGAACTCCACCTCCCTTGGAACACCGGGAAGGACAAAAATTCTGGTTCCTCTCTCCTCAAGGATGAAAGCAGGAGCGGTACCCACCCCATTGGGGAGGAAGCGGGCACCCTCGGGAAAGAAAGCCTGTTTCCGGTTGTTCTCCGGTGGTTCAACACCTCGAATCCGGTAAAACGCTTGGCGAATACTTTCCCAGGCTTCTTCGCAGAAGACGAGCGACTTCCCCAGAGCTCGGGCAACCGCTTCCCGGGTGAAATCGTCAACCGTGGGTCCCAGGCCTCCCGAGACAAAGAGGAAGTCCACCCCCTGTTCCAGGAGAAAGCGAAAACCAGAAACGGTTTCTTCCATGCTGTCGGGAACAAAGAGAATCCACTTCGGGAAAATCCCCTTGCCCAGAAGCTTGTGCGAAAGAAAACTTGCGTTGACATCCCGCACCATGCCGGTGACGAGTTCCGTCCCCACACAGAGGATTGCAGCGTTCACAGAACCTCTCCCTCCAGTTCGTAGGCAGAAGTCGCCGTAATGCGCACCGGAACCCTTTGACCCCGCCGGAGGTTTCCCCCACGAGCCCATACCGTAACCCGACAGTCAACCTCAGGAGCATCCTTGGCCGTACGCCCCAGAAAGAACGGCCCCCGCTCACTCCACAGCGGCCCCTCGTCAAGGAGAACTTCAAGGGTCATCCCATGGTATGTCCTGTGCACGCTTTCCATGACGGCTCTCTGTGCTTCCATGAGCGCAGCGTACCGCCTTTCCTTCACTTCCTCAGGAACTTTGGGCTCGAGTGTAAAGGAGAACGTACCCTCCTCGTCGGAGTACATGAAGGCTCCCATTCGCTCGAAACGAAAAGCTCGAACGAAATCAAGAAGGCGGAGAAAGTGTTCCTCTTCTTCTCCCGGGAACCCCACCATGAAGGTCGTTCGAAGGGCAACCCCCGGGATGCAGTCCCGTATCTTCTCAAGTCTCTTCCGGATCTCCTCAAAAGAGGAGAAACGGTGCATACGCCGGAGAATACCGGGCACAACGTGCTGGAGAGGGACATCCAAATACTTGACGACCTGAGGAATGGAAGCAACTGCCTCGATCAGGGTATCATCGATCCCCTCAGGAGAGAGATACAGCAACCGGATCCAGGTGTCCTCTTGGAGAGCTTCACCGAGAGCCCAGAGAAGCTTTCCCAGGCTTCTCTGGCGATAGAGGTCAAGGCCATAAGAGGTCAGGTCCTGAGCAACAAGGATAATCTCCCGAACTCCTGATTTCTCCAGCAAACGAGCTTCCTCGACCACAGAGGAAATGGGCCGGCTCCGAAGGGGTCCACGAAGGGCTGGAATGAGGCAGAAGCTACACCGGTGGAGACACCCCTCAGCAATCTTCAGATAGGCATAATGGGGTGGTGTGGAAAGGATTCGGGGGTCGGTGTGGGTATATATTGAGGGAGAAGACCCCAGAAATACCCCCCGCTTCCCAGAGGAGATGATATCCGGGAGGCGAAAGATTTCGTGTACCCCAACCCAGAAATCCACGTCCCGGTACTGGGAGGCAGCCCTTTCCCGAAAACGTTCTACGTAACACCCCAGGACCACGATTTTCTTTCGGGGGTCCTTCTTCTTGAGGCGAACGAGCCTCCGAATCCACGCCTCGGTCTCTTCACAGGAGGGCCGGATGAAAGCACAGGTGTTGAGGAACACCCACTCAGCTTCCTCAGGAGGCACCACGGCATTGTATCCGCGGACGAGGAGTTTCCCCAAGACGACTTCAGAATCCACAAGGTTTTTGTCGCAACCCAGAGTGACAAAAGCAATGCGCTTCATGGAACGAAGGTCTTGTGGAAGGGCCCAGGGGTCTCAGCAAGGTACCCTTTTTCCTCCCCGTTCAACCATACCTGAACGGCGCTCCCATCGTCTCCGGAAACCTCAACAGGACCCTCACTCCGGAACACATAGGTCTTCCCGGGGACAAGAATTCCTGAAAACATCGTGACCCCCAGGGAAGTGATATCGACCCAGGCGACCTTTTCTGCCACAAGGCGTAGAACAACGGGGAAGGATGGAGGGGGGCTTTCAGGAGGAAGGGGTGAGGCAAGGTCATCGGCGAGAAGGACTTCCTCGTTCTTCCCGGGATTCTCTGTCACGAAGGGATGAAAAGGAGCAAAGAAGAACACGATGAGCACGCCGCAAAGCGCTACAAGGGAAAAGAGGATGGCAAGGAGAACGGTTTTCCGTCTCTTTCTAGGAGGCCTTAGAGAGTGTGCCTCGACAGGTCTTCTTGTCTCTCTGGGGCGATTGCGCTTTCCCCCTTCTCCGTAAGCTTCCAGGAAGAGGTCAACGACCTCTTCCTGGCGAAGACCGAGGAAACGGGCGTAAATCTTCGTGTACCCCAGGGCATAGGCTTTTCCAGGAAGTTCTTCCCAGCGCCCTTCCTCAAGGGCCCGGAGGAAACGCTCAGAGATAAACGTGGCTGCTTCAACCTTCTCAATAGGGACGTCCTTTTCCTCTCGAGCACGCCGCAACAAGTCCCCAAGTTGCTTTGCTACTTCCCGGTTAAATTCCTGCACCTTTCTCCCCTCGCTTCGCAATAACTCTGCGGGGCTTGCTTCCCTCGTACGGGCCGACAATGCCTTCCCGCTCCATCCGCTCAATAAGCCGGGCTGCCCGGTTGAAGCCAATGCGGAGCCTTCTTTGGAGCAGCGATGTCGAAGCCTTTCCCGTCTCAAGGACGATCCTCACGGCTTCCTCATAGAGTTCGTCATCATCTTCATCTCCCCCCATGGCGGCCTCCTCTTCCTGGGCAACGAACTCCAGAGGATAGGGAATGTCCCCCTTCTGGCGCGCCCAGTGTTCCACGATTCTCTTTGTTTCCTCCGTACGGATAAAAGCTCCCTGACCNCGGATAGGCTTACCCACCCCCATGGGGGCGAAGAGCATGTCACCATTCCCGAGGAGCTTTTCAGCCCCTGGGCCGTCGAGGATGGTTCGGGAATCTACCTGCGAGGAGACAGCGAAAGCCAGACGGGAAGGAAAATTAGCCTTGATGAGCCCGGTAATGACGTCCACAGAGGGTCTCTGGGTTGCAACAACCAGGTGGATACCCACAGCTCTTGCCATCTGGGCAAGCCGGCAGATATAGGTCTCAACATCCCCAGGCGCGGTCATCATGAGGTCAGCAAGCTCATCAATAACTACGACGATGTAGGGGAGCTTTTCTTTTCCTTCCACGATGCTATTGTACTCCTCTATGTTGCGGCAGGAAACTTCTGAGAGAAGCTCGTACCTCGCATCCATCTCCCGGCAGAGCCACTTGAGGAACCGCACGACCAGACGGACCTCAGAAATGACTGGGGCACAGAGGTGGGGCAAGCCAGCGTACACCGAAAGCTCAACCCTCTTTGGGTCGATGAGGGCAATCCGAAGCCGCATCGGATCAGCCCGGTACAGAAGGCTGGCAAGAATAGCATTGATGCAGACGCTTTTTCCTGAACCTGTAGCACCGGCGATGAGCAGATGCGGCATATCCCGAAGGTCCCAGAAGATTGGCTTCCCGCCCACGTCCTTCCCCAGAGCAAGGAGCAATGAGGAGGGATGACCAGTAAACTCCCCCCGTTCAAGGAGCTCCCGCAGGACAACGATTTCCTTGTGGCGGTTCGGAACCTCAATGCCTACAGCTGCTTTCCCTGGAATCGGGGCTTCAATGCGCACTGCTGCTACGGCAAAGGCCAGCGCAATGTCGTTCGAAAGCCCAACAATCTTATTGACTTTAATCCCCGGAGCAGGCTGGAACTCGTATCGGGTAACCGTTGGGCCAACCTGGACATGCACCACCTTGCCCGTCACCCCGAATTCCGCAAGGGTTTGCTCGAGCTTCATCACCTCCTCCTCAATGTCCCGACGGCTCTTTTCGAATCGCTTTGGAGGAGGGGGGTTGAGAAGTTCCACTGAAGGCAAAATCCAGGAAGATTCTTTTCTCTCCTCCTGGGAAAGCTTTGGTTTCGGTTTCCTCCGGGGAGAAGAACCAGGCTCTGAATGTTCAAGGAGCTTAGGGAGACTAAAGGCTTCCACTATCTCGACGTTCTCCTTCTTCACAGGTGGCGGACCTTTCAGCTCCTTCGAAGGAGCTGAAGAAGTAGCCTGCACGTTCCCCCTGCTTTTGGCAAATTGCACAAAGGTGGCAATCTTCCGCAAAAGTTTTCCGTCGCTCAAAAGATAGGTGCCAAGAAGGGCCACAAGGAAAAGGAGTAATGCCGTCCCCAGGTCTCCGAAGTACCGCCGAAAAAAGCCCAGCAAGAAGAAGCCAACTACGCCTCCTACTTCTCCCGTAGGAAGAGAGAAACCTCTCTGCAGAGCTTCCTGCTCAGAAAGGGCAAGGAACACAAAAAGCCACAAAAAGACACCGGTGATTCTCCCCACAAAACGGTATTTCCTCGCAGGATGGAGCACCGCCAGCTCATAGACGACAAAACCCAGCAAAAAGGGCAAAACATAAGCCCCAAGACCAAAGGCCCGGAGTGCTTGATGGCGGAGAAGATCCCCAACTACCCCCATTTCCGAGGAAAGGAGGGCGAGGAGGAGGTATGCTGCCGTTAGAGTCAATATCGAAAGAACGAAGAGCTTTTTCTTCGGTTCCACGATGCCCACACTCGTTCTTATTTTCTCCTCTGAGGAGGCTTCGTGTCCTTTGGGGGAGAAACCGCTGCAATGGCTTCTTTATGACTCAAGGTGATGCGTCCCAGAGAATCAATACCGATAACCTTCACCAGGAGGTCTTCCCCTGGCTTGACAAAATCTTCGACCTTTCGGATGCGTTCAAAGGAAAGCTGGGAAATGTGACACAACCCTTCTCGGCCAGGGAAAATCTCCACAAAGGCCCCAAAATCAGCGATTCTCGTCACCTTTCCGAGGTAAATTTTCCCAACCTCGACATCCTGAGTCACATTCCGGATCATTTCAATGGCCTTCTCTTTACCTTCTTCGGTACGGGAGAACACGAGGACTTTCCCATTCTCCTTGATATCTATGGTCACCCCGGCCTCTTCAACAATACGCTTGATAATCTTTCCTCCTGGACCGATAAGTGCACCAATACGGTCCGGATTGATTTCCACAATACCGATGCGGGGCGCATACGGCGAAATGGAACTCCGTGGCCGATCGAGCACAGAGTCCATGATGTCAAGAATGTACATTCTGCCTTCTTTCGCTTCCTGGAGAGCTTCAGCAAGAATCTCCCACCGTAACCCCTTGTTTTTGACATCAAGCTGAATAGCGGTAATGCCCTTGCGACTCCCCGCAACTTTAAAATCCATTTCTCCGTAGTGGTCCTCTGAGCCGATGATATCCCGAAGGAAAACCTTCCTGTCACCGGAAAGAAGAAGACCAATCGAAAGCCCAGCACAGGAGGAACGAATAGGAACTCCTGCGTCCATGAGGGAGAGACTGCCCCCGCACACCGTGGCCATGGAAGACGAACCGTTCGACTCCAGAATCTCGGAAACCACCCGGATGGTGTAGGGAAACTCTTCTTCCGGAGGAATGAAGCACTCCAGCGCCCGCTCTGCCAGAGCCCCGTGGCCGATTTCTCGCCGTCCGGGACCACGCATGGGACGGACCTCTCCGGTGCTATAGGGCGGGAAATTATAGTGGAGCATGAAACGTTTGGCCTCTTCCTCCTGGAGGCCATCCACTTTCTGCTCTTCGCTCGTTGCACCAAGCGTTGTGATAACCAGGGCCTGGGTCTGTCCCCGGACAAAAAGGCTCGAGCCGTGGGTACGTGGGAGGCACCCAACCTCACAGCGAATGGGTCGAATTTCCTGGGGAGTCCTTCCGTCCTGTCTCCGCCCCGTGGTGAAGACCAGGTTTTCAATTTCTTCTTTTACGACTCTATCCCAGACAGGGGTCAGGAAGGAAACATTCCCAAACCGCGCTTCGGCTTCTTCCTTTGCCTTCTGAAAAAGGGCATTCATCTCCTTCTCCCGGGCTTTCTTTTCCGGAATGGTGATTATCTGAGCGATGGTTTTGCGGTACTCTTCGTCAACGAAGGTCTGAAGCGCATCCCAGAAGGGAGGAAGGAGAACCTCCCGCTTAGGCTTTCCAAAGGAAGCCAGAATATCCTTTTGGGCAGCAATCATCTTCAAGATTTCCTCGTACCCAAGGCGCAGAGCCGCAACGATTTTCTCTTCGTCCACTTCCTTTGCGCCAGCTTCAATCATGGCAATGCCATATTCAGATCCAGCAACGACAAGGTCCAGGCTGCTTAGTGCAAGTTCTTCCAGGGTGGGGTTCACGATGAACTGGTCTCCAATGAGGCCTATGCGGCAGGCTCCGATAGGTCCCTCAAAGGGAATTTCCGAAAGCCCCAGAGCAAAGGAAGCCCCAACAATGGAAATGACATCGGGAGGATGGCTCTCGTCGACAGAGAGCACCGTGACGACAACCTGGATGTCGTTATAGAGGAGCTTGGGGAAGAAAGGACGAATGGAACGGTCGATGAGACGAGCGCTCAGGATCGCCGGAACGCGAGGTTTCCCCTCCCGCTTGATAAAACCACCGGGAATCTTCCCCGCAGCGTAAAAACGCTCCTCAAAATCCACAAGAAGTGGGGTAAAATCCACTTCTTCACGAACCTCATCGGACATCGTGGCCGTCACAAGGACCACGGTATCGCCGTAGCGAACAGTCACCGCGCCGTGAGCCTGCTGGGCAAGTTTTCCTGCCTCAATGAGGAGTGTTTCTCTTCCAAAGCCTACTTCCCACTTGTAGGACACAATACCACCCTACCTCCTTAACCCGAGTTTTTCAAGGATAGCATAGTACCGATCAACGTGGTACTTTCGGAGGTAGTTGAGAAGCCTCCGTCTTCTCCCAACCATGATGAACAGACCCCTTCGGGAATGGAAATCCTTGGGGTGCTGCTTCAGGTGCTCGGTGAGTTCGCGAATGCGTTCCGTAAGAAGAGCAATCTGCACTTCAGGAGAGCCAGTGTCCGTACTGTGGATCTTGAACTGGTCGATGATTTCTTTCTTCCGCTCTTTTGTCAGAGCCAACTTCGCTCCACCTCCAGCTTATCTTTCTCTCAGACATTCAAAAGGTAGTTTATCACAGAAACACAGGTACTGTAAACCCTCAGGACGCGGGGTTGGACATCCATTATTGACAGCACTCGTCCCCCCTGGTAGGATGATAGTAAAACTTCACTTCAAGGGGGGTAAGCTTATGCGGAAGCTTTTGTGGTGTGTGGNGCTGGTAGTCCTCCTTGTTGCCGCCTCTGCGGTTGCCGCAGAAAAAACGTGGGAATCCCAACCAGGAGAATTCAAAGGCCAGACCATTACAGTGCTCATCACTGATCCCCACTCCGCCGTTGTGGAATCCTGGAAACCGGAGTGGGAGGCCCTCACCGGAGCGAAAGTAGAAATGGTCGTTGTTCCTTACGCTTCCCTTTACGACAAAATGATGACGGACTTCATCACCGGAACTGGCGCTTACGACCTCATCTGCTGGCCCTCCACCTGGGCGGGAGACGTTATGGGTGGTGGATGGGTACTGCCGCTTGAAGACCTTATGAAAGAGTACGGCTACCCGGACTGGGACGACGTTGTCCCGGCCATTAAACTCATCGTCTCCTGGGGCGGCAAAGTCTACGCACTTCCTTATGACGGCGATTGCCACATGCTCTACTACCGGAAAGACGCTCTTGAGAACCCCGACTACAGGGCAAAGTTTAAGGAAAAGTACGGCTACGAGTACAATATCCCGCCGAAGTCCTGGGAAGAAATTATGGATATTGCCGAGTTCTTTACCGGATGGGACTGGGATAACGACGGAGAAACGGAGTACGGCATTGCTTTCATTGCTCAACGAAAGACTCAGGCCATGTGGTCGTACCTTGATATTGCTATGCAGTATGCAGCGCAACCTGGTGTTGCTCCCTTCTTCGATCCCGACACCATGGAGCCTCAGGTCAACAACCCTGGATGGGTTGAGGCAATGGATGTTATCCAGAAGCTGACGAAATTTGCCCCTCCAGGCCTTCTGAGCTACGGGTACAGCGAGCTCCGTCAGGCCTTTGTGTCGGGGAATTCGGCGATTGCCCTTGACTGGGGAGACATTGGCATTCTCGAGCAATCTCCGGAGAAGTACGGCAGCAAAGTCAAGGGGCTTTTGGGGTATGGTCCACTCCCTGGCTCCATGAAGACCTATGACTTCAGGGCAAAACAGTGGATTGAGGGATACAACCAGGTGAACTTTCTGAACTTTGGCGGGTGGGTCTTTTCAATCTCCAAATTCTCAAAGAATCCTGTTCCGGCGTACAAGTTCGCCACGTACTTCACTGCTCCTGAACGGAGTCTCCTTGACGTCTGTGGTGTCCACGGATACACCGGAGCCAATCCCTGGCGCTTCTCGCACTTCAAGAACATTGACAAGTGGATTGAGGGCGGCTGGGGTAAGGATTCCGTCACAAAATACCTGGAAACCATCCAGACCATTCTTTCCGACCCCAAAGCCATCACAGACCTCCGCATTCCTGGAGCCGCAGAGTACTACGACTACCTTGACCTCTACCTTGCTGAGGTGCTCTCTGGAACCAAAGCACCCAAGGAGGCCTGTGACGCCATTTACGCCGAATGGGTGAAAATCACCGAGGCTCATGGAAAGGAGAAGCAAAAGGCCC
Organism: Candidatus Caldatribacterium saccharofermentans OP9-77CS; assembly: GCA_000347575.1. GTDB lineage: Bacteria > Atribacterota > Atribacteria > Atribacterales > Caldatribacteriaceae > Caldatribacterium > Caldatribacterium saccharofermentans. Next base: position 15,877 of record APCU01000012.1, read on the forward strand.
TTTACCGTGAGTCCCTTGGACTGCCTGCAGAGTGAACGCCTTCTAAAGGGCTGGGGAACACCCCCAGCCCTTTGCCTTTCAGGGCGTGAACACCAATGAGGAAAGAGGCCACAAAGTTTGGTTTCCTTCTGCCAGGACTTCTGTACCTTATGGCCATGGCGGTATTTCCCCTCATCTGGTCACTAACACTGAGTCTCCATCGCTGGAAAGCTGCCACAGCCGCGCCAAGGGTTTTCGTGGGTATTGAGAACTTCCTCAACATCTTCTTTCGGGATCCCCGCTTTTGGAACAGCCTTCGCTTCACGGTGCTTTACGTCGCTATCGTCGTGAGCGTGGAGCTCTCTCTGGGCCTTCTTCTTGCGTACATTCTCAATGAACGTATTCGTTTCCGAAACTTCTTCCGGGTACTTTTCCTCCTTCCCATGGCAGCACCGCCCATTGCCGTTGCCTTTATGTGGCGAATGCTTCTCAACCCCGACGCGGGCATCGTGGTGAAAATCCTGAACTCTCTGGGTTTGAACATGGTTCGATGGCTCACCGATGCCCGGCTCACCCCTTTTGTGCTCATGGCGGTAGACATCTGGGAGTGGACACCTTTCATGTTCCTCGGTCTTCTCGCCGCCATGCAATCGTTCCCCGTGTCCCTGTACGATGCTGCTCAGGTTGATGGAGCCTCCCGCCTGCAAATCTTCTGGTTCATCACTCTTCCCCTCCTTCTCCCTATTATGGTGACGCTTGTGCTTCTGCGGGCGATCGACGCCTTCAAGCTCTTCGAACTTGTCTTCGGCATTACCGGTGGTGGACCGGGAACAAGCACAGAATCCCTTTCCTACTACACGTATACCGTGGGTTTCCAGTACTTCGACCTTGGATACGCCTGTGCGCTCTCGTGGGTGTTCCTGGTGATTGTCCTCATCATGGCCAACTTTCTCCTGAGGAGGCTCCGCAGGGAGGTATGAGATGAAAAAGGGGCGAATTACCGGATTTGCCATCTTTGCCTGGGTTATCCTCATGCTCTTTTCGGTATGGACAGTCTTCCCGTTTCTCTGGGGTGCTATCACTTCCTTCAAGTCCCCCGGAGAACAGTATACCACCGCTTTCCTCCCCCTCGTCCAGTTCCGGCCCTCTACCTATGCCTGGCAGGTTGTGCTTGGACAGGCAGAGGGCGAACGTACCCGCCAGGGCCTGCGAAATAGCGTCCTCATTTCTTCGCTAAGCTCACTCCTTGTTCTTCTCCTTGGATCCTTTGCCGGTTACGCCCTTACCCGCTTTCGCTTCCACCGCTGGAAAAATAAAGATATTGCCAGCTGGATTCTCTCCAATCGCATGTTCCCCCCCATTGCCGTGGCCATCCCCTTTTTCCTCATCATGCGAACCCTGAGGCTCCTTGATACTCTGCCTGCCGTCATTATGGCTCACACGGTGTACAATCTTCCCCTCGCCATATGGCTCATGATGGACTTCTTCCGTGAACTTCCCGAAGAGGTGGAAGAAGCTGCTCTGATTGATGGGTGTTCATCGTTCCAGGCTTTTTTCCGCATCGCCTTGCCTCTTTCGCTTCCAGGAATCGTTGCAGTGTACATCCTCTGTTTCATCTTCTCCTGGAATGAGTTCCTCTTTGTGGTGACGCTCTCATACCGGAAGACTATGACCATGCCGGTGATCATCGCCGGAACGCTCACCGTACGGGGGCTGGATTTCTGGAAAGTTTCTGCGCTATCGCTCCTTGCCATCACCCCTCCCGTGGTTCTTGCTGCATTAACCTCCCGTTTCCTTATCCGCGGGTTGACACTTGGTGCTATTAAAGAGTAAAGAGCAATAGAGGAGGTGGAAACATGAACATCAAACACATTCTGGTGCCGACGGATTTTTCGCCCTTCTCAGACCTGGCACTTCAGATTGCTTCATCTCTTCAAGAAAAATTCAATGCCAGAGTTACCGTGCTCCACGTGCTTACTCCCCTTGAGGCCGAGACTTTGACCGCTCAACCTGGAAATCCCTGGGAAAATGTGGTGCTACAAATTCAGAACACTATGATCAAGGAAGTGGAGAAAAATGCTCCTTCTCTTCCTAGAGAATCCGTGAACCTTGAAGTCGTGGTGGGAGACCCGGCAGAAGAAATTGCTCGCTTTGCAGAGGAAAACGGTGCCGACCTCATCGTCATGGGAACCCACGGGAGAACAGGACTTGCAGGAATCCTCCTTGGAAGCGTGACCGTAGGAGTCATCAGGAAAACTTGCATTCCCGTGATGGTGGTGAAGTGCCCGGAAAACTGAGATCAAAAGTCCCTGCCCCGGGTCCCAGGGCAGGGATTCACAGGAACCGAGCGACCTCTTCTTGCAGGANTCTCTGGAACTCTTCCTCTTCAAAGAGATTTCGTCGCTTTTTTGCCCGTCCTTCTACTTTCATTTCGTAAGTCGGCTGAGGATTACGGTAGAAAACCCCAAGAGGGATACGATCTCCCCACTCGAGACTTTTCTGAAATGCCGCCACCTGGTCCTCGGGGTTGTGGTCCTTTCCAAGGTAGTACACTCGCTCCCGGTACCAGGCGTAGGTGTTCACAGGGTTGAAAGTCACACAGGGTTGCAGGATATCCACGAGAGCAAAGCCGCGAAAGCTCAGGGCTTCCTTAAGAATCTCTTTTAGTCCCTCTTTGTCTCCGGCAAAGGCCCTGGCCACGAGCCCTGCTCCCTGGGATATGGCCAGACTCAGGGGGTTGAGTGGTCTTGAGAGGTTTCCCCAGGGTTGTGCTTTACTCCTAAAACCCTCTCCTGAGGTTGGGGAAGCCTGGCCCTTCGTGAGACCGTATACCTGGTTATTGTGGACAAGAACGGTAATGTCAGGATTGCGGCGAATAGCATGCAGGAGGTGATTGCCACCCTCGCCGTACATGCATCCATCACCCGATTCGGCAATGACGAGGAGTTCTGGTCGAACGGTCTTAATGGCGAAAGCTACAGGAATGCTCCTTCCATGGAGACCATTGAAGACATTGACTCTGAGGTAATGAGGAGCCTTGGCTGCCTGACCGATTCCAGAAACCACCACAACGTCCTGGGGGCGATAGCCAAGTTCATTAAGGGCTTCCTTTAAAGCCTGGAGGATACCAAAATTCCCACACCCGGGACACCAGGCAATTTCCACACCATGAGCGTCAAAGGGGGTAGCCACAGTCACAGTACCTCCTCAACCTGTTCAACAAGTTCCTCGACAAGAAACGGAAGCCCATCGTAACGACAAATCCTTTTGGGGAAAGGAAAAAGCGTTTCTCGCTCGAGGAGCATGGCCAGCTGACCACTGAAATTCTGCTCCACCACGATAGGATTGGGGAAACGCTGGAGGAAGTCTCGAAGGCCTTCTGGAAGGGGATAGAGGTCGCTAAAATGCACCACCCCGATGCTTTTGCCTTTTTGCGCCAAAGCTTTGCGCACTTCAAGGAGCACGCCCCAGGTGGATCCCCATCCAATGAGTGTAGCATCTTTCCCCTCAAGCACAAAGGGAAGACGCATCTCTTTCCGCATGAACTCGAGCTTCCTCATTCGCTTCTCTTGCATCGCTTTTCGGAGCACAAGGTCTTCAGTCAGGTGTCCATACTCGTCGTGTTCGTCGCTATCGGCAATCACAAGGGCTTCTCCTCCGGGGGAGAGTCGTGGAGAAACGCCGTCAGGGGTCAGGGCGTACCTTTGGTAGGGAGGGACACCATCCCAGGAGAACAAGGGCCGGACTGGGCGCTCCTCGCAGGACAGTTGGTCATAGGACCACTTGGTGTCCGCAAGGTACTGGTCGCTGAGGATAATCGCCGGGACCTGGTATTTCTCAGCCAGGTTGAAAGCTCGGATAACCATGTTGAGTGCCTCCTGGGGGTCCCGGGGAGCAAAAACAAAGCGAGGAAACTCGTCGTGGGAAGCATGGAGCACGAAAAGAAGATCTCCCTGAGCAGTCCTCGTTGGAAGACCAGTGCTGGGCCCGGGGCGCTGCGCATCAATAACGACGATGGGGGTTTCGGTCATTGCCGCCAGCCCCAGCCCTTCGCACATGAGACAAAATCCCCCACCCGATGTCCCTGTCATGGCTCGTGTTCCTGCATAGGATGCTCCAATAGCCATGTTAATGGCAGCGATTTCATCCTCTGCTTGCTCCACAATAAGACCATAGGCTTCGGCCCTGGAAGCAAGGAAATTCAGGATGCCCGTTGAAGGGGTCATGGGGTAGGCGCTGTAGAATGTGCACCCGGCAAGGAGTGCCCCAAGCCCCAGAGCTTCGTTGCCGCTTATGAGGTACCGCTGTGAAGCTTTTAAGGAATCTGAGCGCTTTTTGAGGAATGGAGAGGAGAAGAGCCCCGATGCTTCCACAAACCTTGCCCCTTCCTCCAGAGCCTCCTCGTTCCTTGCTACAATCTCAGAACCCTTTTGGGCGAAAGTCTCCCGAACATACTCTTGAGCTTTCTCAAGACCCACACCCAGGATTGCCAGAAGTGCCCCTGTAGCCACCATATTGGCAAAGACCCGGTTCCCAAGGCGCAGGGCCACCCCCTCAAAGTCAAGAGGCAAGAGGTGAACACCCTTCCCAGAGTCCCCATTGCCAACCTTTCCCAAAATCACTCCACCTTCCTTCACCTCGCCACGGTGCAGGAGGTATGTCTCTTCGTTGAGACATACGAGGATGTCCAATGCCCTCTTTCCTCCTGAAATCCACTGCTCTGCAGTACGTATGAGGGTAAAGGTGTGGCCCCCTCGAATCCGCGACTGGTAATCCTCGATGGAGAATACGTAGTACCCATGCCGTGCAAGAATGAGGGAAAGTGCCTCGGAAACGGTTTGCACCCCCTGTCCTGCCGCACCACCCACTTTCAGGGTAACATCCACCATGACCTCACCCCCGTTTGTTTTGCCAGAGGATAACCAAAGACGCCTTTAGGTATTCCTCGGGGTATTGAGGAAAACCACGTACTTCGGGTAGGGAATCTCAATGCGCTCAGCGTCAAAGGCTTTCTTGATATGGTACAGGAGGTCCCGTTCCACTTCCCAGTGTTTCTGGGGAAGTACCTGCACCATCACTCGCAGAACAACGCCTGAGTTCTCCAGGCGAACAATACGCTGCACCGAAGGCTCACCAAGAAGGAGGTGGGGATGGCTCTTTCGGTACGCTTCCACCACTCTTTGAAGCACCTCTGTGGCCCTATCAATGTCTGCTTCATAGGCCACACTGACTTCAACCACAGCCCGGCTGAATCCCCGATTGTAGTTCACAATACGGGAGATTTCCCCATTGGGAACAGTCACCAGCGCTCCCGACAGGGTGCGAACCCGCGTGACCCGCAGACCAATTTCCTCCACAGTCCCGGTGATGTCCCCAATCTGCACCATATCCCCTACTGAGAGACTGTCCTCGAAAACCAGAAAAAGCCCCGTGAGGATGTCCCGAATAAGAGTCTGGGCACCAAAGCCCACAGCGATACCCACTACTCCCGCACCAGCCAGAATCGCCGTGGCGTCAATACCGATTTCCCGGAGGATTAGTACCAGGGCGAAGAACACCACAAGGTATGTCACCACGCTTTGGAGGAGAGGAAGGAACGTGTTGAGCTTGCGGGAGAGATCGACCTGCCTCTTTGAGGCTTTCAACCGTCTGAGGAGGAGTCGTCGGAAAACAAAACGACTCATGTATACCAGAATCCAGGAAAACCCGACAACAGCCCCAATGCGAAGAACTCTTTCAAGAAGAAGGCTCACGGAAGTATGGCAATCTCCTCTTTGTTTCTCCTTAAGTTCAGGGAAAGACCCAAAGCGGCACGGATTTCCTCGTGATACTCCTGGATTGACCGTATGGTCATTTTCCCGCTTTTGAGCCGCTCAATCGCGTAGACCGTAGCTTCCGCTCCCGAGAGCGTTGTGACACAGGGAATGTCACGCATGATGGCTTCTTTTCGAATGACGCTGCTCTCTTTCTGGGCTTTCCCTCCAGAAGGCGTGTTGATGATGAGATGAATTTCCCGGTTCTTAATCATATCTACGATGTTTGGTCGACCTTCCCCGACTTTCTTCACGACTTCAACCGGAATACCATTGTTGCTCAAGACTTTTGCTGTACCCCTTGTAGCTACAATGCGGAAGCCCATGTCCCAGAGTTTTTTTGCGAGGAAAATCACACCCCGCTTGTCCTTGTTCTTGACACTGATAAAGACTGTTCCCTCAAGGGGGAGATACGACTGGGCAGCGAGCTGGGATTTCGCATAGGCCATACCAAAGTCCCGGTCAATGCCCATAACCTCGCCTGTCGAACGCATCTCGGGGCCAAGAACGGGATCAACCCCTGGAAAACGACGGAAGGGGAATACCGACTCTTTCACCGCAAAGTATGGGATTTCGATTTCCCGTGTGAGACCAATGTCCCGGAGCTTTCGCCCCGCCATCACTTGGGACGCAAGACGAGCGAAAGGAACACCGGTGACCTTGCTCACAAAGGGAATGGTTCTAGAGGCCCGGGGATTCACCTCAAGAACATAGACCTCGTCATCCTTGACTGCATACTGCACGTTTATCAACCCCACAACCCTGAGTTCCCGGGCAAGAGCATAGGTGTACTTTTTCACCTGGTCAATGATGTCGTCGCTTAGAGAGAAAGGAGGAAGAACACAGGCACTGTCGCCAGAGTGAATTCCCGCTTCCTCAATGTGTTCCATAATTCCTGCAACAACGGTGAGCTCACCGTCACTTATGGCGTCAACGTCGATTTCGATGGCATCTTCAAGGAATTCGTCAATGAGCACTGGCCTCCCGGGGGAAACCTCCACAGCCTGAGAGATGAACTCTTCAAGCTCCTCTTCAGTGTAAATAACCCGCATGGCCCTGCCTCCAAGAACGTACGAGGGGCGGACCATGACCGGATACCCGATGCCCTGAGCGACATACTTGGCCTCCTCAAAGGAGATTGCCACACCATTTCTTGGTTGTTTGAGGCCCAGGCGTTCCACAAGGCTTTTGAAGCGATCCCGATCTTCAGCGATGTCGATGCTCTCTGGAGACGTTCCCAGAATCGGCACCCCAGCTCGCTCCAGGTCTTTGGCCAGATTCAGGGGAGTCTGCCCGCCGAGTTGGAGGATAACCCCCTCAGGACGCTCCTTCTCGATGACATTGAGAACGTCCTCAATGTACAGGGGCTCGAAGAAGAGCTTGTCTGAGGTGTCATAGTCGGTGCTCACCGTCTCGGGGTTGCTGTTCACCATAATGGTTTCGTACCCCATGTCCTGCAGGCCCCAGGTAGCGTGAACACAACAGTAATCGAACTCAATCCCCTGGCCAATACGGTTTGGCCCCGCTCCAAGAATAACAGCCTTCTTGCGGTTGCTGGGGTTTGCCTCACACTCCTCTTCATAGGTGGAGTAGTAATAGGGGGTCTCAGCCTCAAACTCCGCAGCACAGGTATCCACCTGCTTGTACACGGGCTCAATCCCCAGGGATTTGCGAATCCGACGAACTTCCCACTCATCGGTCCCAAGAAGACGAGCAATCTGTCGATCGGAGAAGCCAAACTCCTTTGCCCGCCGGAGGGTATCCCTGTCAATCTCGTAGAGCGAGGGAACTTTGCGCAGTTCTTCTTCCATCTCGACGATTTCTTCGATTTGGCGGATGAACCATGGATCGATCTTCGACCACTCGTAGATTTCCTGAATGCTCAGTCCCTCTTTCAGGGCCATTTTGATGTAGAAGATTCGGTCAGGGTTGGGGCGCGTGAGCTTCTCATAGAGGATTTCCCTCCGCCTTGCCCTGGGAATGTCATCCCATCCTTTCACGTCCTCAAGACCGCACTTCCCTATCTCCAGGGAACGGAGGCCTTTCTGTAGCGCCTCCTTGAAATTCCGCCCGATGGCCATGGTTTCTCCGACGCTCTTCATAGAGATGCCAAGGTATGGCTCTGCTTCGGGAAATTTCTCAAAGGTAAACCGGGGAATCTTGACCACACAGTAGTCCAGAGCAGGCTCAAAGCAGGCAGGGGTCTTCTTCGTGATATCGTTCGGGATCTCGTCGAGAGTATACCCCACGGCGAGTTTGGCAGCAATTTTAGCGATAGGAAACCCGGTAGCCTTTGAGGCCAGGGCAGAACTCCGGGACACTCGGGGATTGATTTCAATGATGACCATACGACCGTTTTCAGGGTTGACGGCAAACTGGATATTACACCCCCCTGTGTCCACGCCGATTTCCCGGATAGCCCGAATAGCGTAATCCCGCATCTTCTGGTACTCTTCATCGGTGAGCGTCTGCGCAGGAGCAACAGTGATACTGTCACCGGTATGGATCCCCATGGGGTCCAGGTTTTCAATTGAACAGATGATCACCACGTTATCCTTTCCATCACGCATGACTTCAAGCTCGTACTCCTTCCACCCAATGACCGACTCTTCAATGAGGATTTCCCGAATCATGCTGCTGTCGAGGGCCCGCTGGGCGAGTTCTTCGAATTCCTCAATGTTGTAGGCGATAGCCCCTCCTGTTCCCCCCAGGGTGAAACTCGGCCGAATCACAAGAGGAAAGCCAATTTCCCGAGCAACCTCCAGAGCTTCCCTAAGGTTATAGGCCTGGCCGCTTCGGGGTACATCAATGCCAATTTTCAGCATGGCTTCCTTGAAGAGCTTTCGGTCTTCGGCTTTCTCGATCGCCTCCGGCGAGGCCCCAAGGACCTTGACGCCGAAACGGTCAAGAACCCCTCGCTTTTTCAGTTGGACGGTAAGGTTGAGCGCCGTCTGGCCTCCAAGGGTCGGCAAAAGCGCGTCAGGGCGTTCCCTGGCAATGATGCTCTCCAGAACCTCAGGAATCAGGGGTTCAATATAGGTTCGGTCAGCCATCTCCGGATCAGTCATGATGGTTGCGGGATTGCTGTTCACAAGGATGACCTCATACCCCTCGCTTTTCAGGGCTTTGCATCCCTGGGTACCTGAGTAATCGAACTCACATGCCTGCCCGATGACAATCGGGCCCGAACCGATAATGAGAATCCGACGAATATCCGTCCTTTTAGGCACGGCAGTCCTCCACCATCCTTATGAACCGGTCGAAAAGGTACGTGGTGTCATGGGGTCCGGGACGGGCTTCAGGATGGAACTGCACGGAGAAAAGCGGGAGTTCCCGATGGGCAATGCCCTCGAGGGTGAAGTCGTTGAGGTTCACATGGGTGACCTCCACATTCCCCGGGAGGGTATCGGCATCGACGCTGAAACCGTGATTCTGGGTGGTGATGGCTACCTGTCCCGTTCGGAGATCCTTTACCGGATGGTTCCCTCCATGGTGGCCGAATTTGAGCTTGAAGGTTTTCGCTCCCAACGCCTGGGCAATGACCTGGTGTCCGAGGCAAATTCCAAACACCGGAACCTTCCCAATGACCCGGCGGGCGAATTCCACAACATATGGCAACGCCGCAGGGTCTCCTGGTCCGTTGGAGAGGAGGATGCCATCAGGTTTTTCTCGAAGCACATCCTCTGCTTGTGTAAAGGCGGGGTACACGATAACGCGACAACGCCGTCTGGCCAGCTGCCGTAGAATGCCAAACTTCACTCCACAGTCCAAAACAGCAATGGTATAAACCCCATCCTCGCTCCACACATAGGGCTTTCGGGTTGTCACCTTCTGCACCAGGTCCTGGCCAGCCATCTCAGGGATGTTCCGTGCCTTCTCAACCAGAGATACTGGATCAAGGTCGATGCAAGACATCACTCCACGCATTGCTCCCCGTTCCCGGATATGACGCGTAAGCGCACGGGTATCAATGCGTTCAAGCCCCATGATACCATGGCGCTTCAGGTACTCTTCAAGACTCTCCTCTGCTCTCCAGTTACTGTAGAGGGAGCTCTTCTCCCGAACGATGAAACCTTCCACTTGAGGCTTTGCCGATTCCACATCTTCAGAGTTCACGCCGTAGTTCCCAATGAGGGGATACGTCATGGTGACAATCTGGCCCTTGTAGGAGGGATCGGTGAGGATTTCCTGGTAGCCGGTCATGCTGGTATTGAAGACGACTTCCCCGCTGACTTCCCCTAAAGCTCCGAAGGCGTAACCCCAGAAAACCCGTCCGTCTTCTAAAGCAAGCAGTGCCTTCACAGCAACACCCTCTGCCTAATATACCATACCTGTCAAGGGGCGCTTGCCTTCCTGGGGAAGACTTTTGGGATGGGAAGCCACCCAGTGGTAGTAGAGGCTCGCGGGAAGGAAATAGTGGAGGTACCGCCAGTTTCGGAGGAGCCGCCGGGCAATACGGGGCAAGGAGTAGAATTCCCGAAAGACAAAATTGTACCCTTCCTGAAGCTCCTGTGGGGTCATCTTCGCCGGTTGATACACCACGTGGGCGAAGTCGTACTTTGACCAGTCAAAAGAGAAAATGCGCCCCTGAGCGCGCAGCTGGTGAAAAACCTCTGTCCCGGGAAGAGGAGTAAGAATCGAAAACTGGGCAAAGTCGATTTTTGTGTCCTCAATGAACCGGAGTGTTCGACGAAAAACACCAGGGTCATCCTCATCGAATCCAAAGACGAAAGAACCTATCACCATGATGCCGTGTTGGTGGAAGCGGTCGATGAGCTTTCGATATTGGTCAACTCGGTGAAAAGATTTGTGCATCTCCCGGAGATTTTCCTCGTTCACCGACTCAAATCCCACAAAAAGGGCGATGCACCCGCTCTGGGCAGCAAGGCGCAGAAGTTCTTCGTCTTCTGCCATACGGAGTGTCCCCTGGCTCACCCATTTTCTCTTGAGGGGGATGAGTGCTCGAAAAAGCTCCCGGGAATAGGCAGGATTCCCCACAATGTTGTCGTCTAAAAACCCAATCATTCGGGAGGAGTACTGCTGGATCTCTTCAATAACTTCCTCCACCGGACGGTGACGGTATTTTCTTCCCATGAAGGCTGAAACAGAGCAGAAACCACAGGCATGAGGACATCCCCGGGTGGTCTGAAAGACGTGCTTCAGGAGATACCTCCCCTGCAGAAGGTCGAGCCTCGAGTGAGGAAGACCAGCAAGAGACGGGAAATTCTCCCTCTTGTAAAATGGTTGCAATGTCCCCCGTTCATAGTCCTCGAGAAGTTTTTCCCAGAGACCCTCTGCCTCCCCAATCACCACGCTATCTGCGTGTTCTTTTGCCTCCTCAGGAAGCGCCGTGGGATGGATACCTCCGAGGACAACTTTCACTCCTCTTTTTCTGAACTCATCGGCGATCTGATAGGCTCGAGCTGCCGTGGCACTCATGACGGTGATACCTACAAGGTCATACGATCCGTCAAAATCCACATCCTCAACTCGCTCATCCACAATGCGAACTTCGTGACGCGAAGGGGTCAGGGCAGCAAGGAGGGGAAGGCTGGCCTGAGGAAAAGGAACATACCATGCCTTCTTCCGACGTGGCGCATTTGGATCCGGAGCAACAAGGAGAATCCGCAAGCAATCAACCCTCTTTCTCTCTAATCTTTTCTGCATTATACATCACTCTCCAGGGATTGAGAATTGTGCTACAATGGAAGCGTGAAGGGGAGCATAGGAGTCCTCGGTGTTGTCGCGTGTTTCATAGCAATGGCCTTATCTCCCCTGGGGGCTCAAGAGAGGGTTCTTGGAGGGAGACTTGTGGGTGTTATTACTCCGGTTCTTGAAGATTTTGTCGAGCGTGTTCTTGACCGTGCCCTCTCTGAAAAGGCACAGGCAGTGCTCTTCCTCCTCGACACTCCTGGAGGTCTCGAAGAGTCCATGCGGAACATCGTGCGGAAAATCCTCCAGTCCTCAGTACCCGTTGTGGTGTACGTCCATCCCCAGGGGGCACGGGCTGCCTCTGCAGGGAGTTTCATCGTCCTTGCTGCCCATCGCGCTTTCATGAGCCCAAACACCACCATCGGAGCGGCTCATCCGGTGACCATTGAGGGGGAGAAGGTGAGTGAGAAAATCGTCAACGATATGGCCTCTTTTGCCCGATCCCTGGCTGAGAGCCGAAACCGGAATCCTGAAATTGCAGAGAAAATGGTCCGGGAAAGCCTCTCGCTCACGGAGCGAGAGGCATACGCTCAGCAGGTTATCGATGGGGTCTTTATGTCCGTTGAGGAGGTTCTTGAGGCTCTCCATATGAGGGGGATCCCTGTCTTCTGGGTGGAGATGTCGGGAAAGGAAAAGTTCCTCCAGTTTCTTGTCAACCCAAATCTGGCGTATATCTTTCTGGTGCTGGGAATCCTCGGGCTTATTTTTGAGCTCTCCAACCCTGGTGCCGTTGTCCCTGGAGTCTTTGGAAGCATTCTCCTTTTGCTCTCGCTGTATGCATTTTCCCTTCTGCCCACCAACTGGAGTGGCATCATCCTCCTGCTCCTCGGCTTTCTCTTCTTCGCTCTGGACCTTTTCGTCACCCCGGGCATCGGTGTCCTCACCGCAGGAGGGATAGTCTCCCTGCTCCTTGGTTCGCTCATGGTTTTCAGTCCTCAGGGAGGCATCCGCATTCCCCTTGGGCTCATCTTCGCCGTTACTGGGAGCGTGGCTGTATTCTTTGTCTTTGCCCTTTTCATGGCCTTGCGCGCCCACAGGCAGAGAGTGACAACGGGCGTGGAATCCATTATTGGGAAGATGGGTGTGGCCCGGGAAGACCTTGCCCCTGAGGGGTTCATCGTAGTCGATGGAGAGCTGTGGTGGGCGAGAGCCAAAACCCCGGTTCGAAAGGGGGAGAGAGTAGTTATTCTGGGAAAAGAGGGAGCAATGCTCCTTGTAGAGAAAAGGGAGGGATAGGCATGGTGGTACTGGGCACTATCATCGTGATTGCGCTCATTTTCTTCCTTGCGTCCATCCGGGTAGTTCGGGAATACGAACGCGGGATTATCTTTCGTCTGGGGCGTCTTGTGGGAGCAAAGGGTCCAGGGCTCTTTTTCATCATCCCCTTCATCGACCAGCTGGTGAAGGTGGACCTCCGGGTGGTCACCATGGACGTTCCCAAACAAGAACTTATCACCCGGGACAACGTCCCAGTTACGGTGGATGCAGTGGTGTACTTTCGCGTCATGAACCCTGAAGACGCGGTGACCAAGGTGGAGAACTACATTACAGCAACATCGCTGATTTCCCAGACCACCCTCCGCAGCGTTGTCGGACAGTCAGAGCTTGATGAGCTTCTCATCCATCGCGACAAAATCAACGAGTCCCTGCAGCGAATCATTGACGAAAAAACTGACCCCTGGGGTATCAAGGTTTCGGCGGTAGAGATCAAAGAAGTGACCCTTCCTGAAGAGCTCAAAAGGGCCATGGCCCGGCAGGCAGAAACCGAGCGGGAACGCAGAGCCAAAATCATTAATGCCGAGGGCGAGTTCCAGGCAGCTGAAAAACTCTCCCAGGCTGCCCGTATCATTGCAGAAAACCCCATTGCTTTGCAGCTCCGGTACCTTCAGACCCTGAGTGATATCTCTGCAGAGAATGCCACAACCATTGTTTTCCCGCTTCCCATCGAGCTTCTTGAGGTCTTCAAGAAAAGAACATAGGCTGTCCTAAGGCTCAATCCTCTTCCAGGAGGCCTGGATTTCACCAAAGTAGATGGTATGGTAATCCCCCTGAGGATAGTAGGTCTCCTGAATAAGGGGTGTGAGCGTTGAAGGTTCAACCTGTGTCTTCTCGACAACAGTACACTGAACAGTGGCAACGCACTCAGCAACGGAAGGAACAGGAAACCCTCCAAGGTAAATGGGGGTCAGTGCACAGTGGGTGAACTTGTTCATCGACCGTCCTGAGTATCTCCCACACTCCTCAACGGCTTTCTGGAGCTGTACAGGGGGAACATTGATGGTGAAAAGAGGAATCTCCTCAAGAAGGACATGGGTGAATCGGGAAGGGCGAACCAGAATGCAGGCGACTGGCCGTCCCCAAACTATCCCAAAGGACACCCACCCGATGGTCATAACGTTCGTTGCTGTGTGTTCCTTCCCCTGGGTCACAAGGAGCAATCCCCCTGTGGTTCCAAGGGCCTGGAATGCCAGAGAACACAGTTCCTCCCAGGAACATCTGTCAAAACGCACAGATCTCACCCCCATTGTAAAGTGCTATGCGAGTACTCCGCCTCTTTGATCCCTGGCAGGGAGAGCTTTGCACCTGCCCTCCAAAGTATACTTTGAACCCCTACACCGGATGTGCCCATCGGTGCCTCTACTGTTACATTTCCTCCTTTATCCCCCGAGCCTTTGAGGTCCGAGAAAAACCTCCCTTCCTCCACCTTTTGGAAAGGGACCTGAGAGAATGCGAAAAAACCCTCTACCTCTCCCTTGCAAACTCTTCCGATCCCTACCCCCCGGTAGAGGCAGAGCGGGAACTCACAAGGGCAATCCTCAAGCTCTGCCAGAGGGAAGGTATGCCCGTACTGATTCTGACTAAATCCCCCTTGGTAGTGCGGGACATTGATCTTCTGCAGGCGATGCAAGCAGCAGTGAGCATCACCATCACGACCCTGGACAGCCAAAAGGCCCGGCTTCTTGAGCCCGGTGCTCCTCCTCCACAGGACCGTGTCCGCGCTCTTCAGGCCCTGACGGAAGCCGGTATCCCCACCATCCTTCGCCTGGATCCCATTATTCCCGGCATCAACGACACTCAGGAAGAATGGCATACCATGCTTGCGCGGCTTGCTCCGTACATCAGGCAGGTTGTTGCTTCCACCCTGAAACTCCGGTGGGATACAGGGGAAAGGATCGCTACCTCCTTTCCAGAAATACGCCACTTTCTGTCTCTCTTCTCCGAGAGAAAGGGACGGAGTCTGTACCTTGAGCGAAAGGTGCGGCGCGCTCTTTTGGAAAAGCTCCGGGAAATCGTCCACGCTCATAACCTCCCCTTCTCCACCTGCCGGGAGGGTTTCCCCGAATTCAACGACCTCACCTGTGATGGAAGTGCTCTACTCAGTCGATGAGGTGTTCAATGTTGAAGGAGACAATGTCTTCTTTCGTGTAAAAGCTCTCGAAATTCTCCTCTGCCGTCCCCACAATGGCCACGGTGAGTTCTTTCATGAGGTCAAGGTCCCTGGGTTTCTCAAGGGGCTGGCCATTCGGGTCACGGATGACCCGAACTACAGGG
>APCU01000013.1 GCA_000347575.1 Candidatus Caldatribacterium saccharofermentans OP9-77CS
GAACACCAGAGAATTTCTGGGCTCTACTTCGTTCCTTACACTGCTTCAACGTATTCTCCTCCCCCTTATGCTCCGGAGAGATTCCGGGAAGCTCAAGCGACCTTTGGGCTTCCAGGCTTCGAACTTCCTGGAACCTTGACCTTACCAGAGGGCAAGGGACCCTTTCCCTGTGTTCTTCTCGTCCACGGCTCCGGGGCAAACGACCGGGACGAAACCGTCCTGGCTTGCAAACCTTTCAGGGACCTGGCATTGGGTTTAGCACGGGAAGGCATCGCCACATTCCGGTACGATAAAAGGACCTATGTCCATGGGGCAAAAATTGCCCAGATGTTGCCTTCCTTCACCGTGGAGGAAGAAGTCATTCAGGACGCGCTGGCAGCTCTCGAGTTTTTGAGGAAACAAAAGGATGTTGATGCCCGGAGGGTGTTCCTCCTTGGGCATAGCCTTGGGGGGTGGCTTGCCCCCGAAATCGCCCTTCGGGATGGAGGTATCCGGGGAATCATTCTCTGCGCCGCTCCAGCTCGATCCCTCCCCGAGCTTGTTCCCGAGCAGATGGAGTATCTTTTCAGTCTTGATGGTACCGTGGACGAGAACGAGGCCAGGCAGATTGAGGCGGTAAGGAAAACCGTCGTTGCCCTTCAAGAACGTGCTCTTCGGGACGACGAGGCCGTGCCGTATCTTGGAGGGTACGCCCGTTACTACTACGGTCTCATGGAGCTCCAGTCCCTTGAGGATGTCCAGAGGCTTTCCTGTCCCATTCTTGTTGTCCAGGGTGGTCGGGACTTCCAGGTTCGGGAAAAGGACTTTCTCCTCTGGAAAGAGGCCCTATCCTCTCACCCTCAGGCGACTTTCCGGTGGTATCCCCTTCTGAACCACCTCCTTGTTCCTGGAGAGGGCCCTTCAACGCCTGGGGAATACGCACAACCCGGGCATGTTGATGAAACTCTCATTCGGGATATCGCCCTGTGGATTTGGGAGCACTGATTACGGGGTGCGGCGGGGAAAGGCTCTTCTATCTGCTCGGTGGGAACAGGTCGAGGGGGACTGGGTTCTTGACGTTCTGGGAAGCTGTGTTATAATCACCTGTAGCGGGCGGGAATAGCTCAGGTGGTAGAGCGCCAGCCTTCCAAGCTGGGTGCCGCGGGTTCGAGTCCCGTTTCCCGCTCCATTTTTTCGGAAAGCCTGCAGAGAGCCGACTTCTGCTTCCGTAACATTTGCGCGCTTCACCGGTTTCTGGCGAGTCTGGCAAGTAGTGCAAGAGTCGGAAGGTTTTTCTTCTACTTGTTCTGGTTTTGCGTCTTACTGAGAGGAACACCGGATGTGGTGTTTGGGAATCCTTGCCCCGTCAGAATGGTTCCCCGACGTTTCCCGTCAGTGTCTTTAGGAAAAGCTACCCTCCGGTTCTGCAGGCAAAAGGGAGTTCACAGAGGCGCTTTGCAAGGGGAAGCTGCGAGAACATACTCCGTTTCTCTTTTGGCCTGCATGGCGTATAATATCCCCAAAGACCTGAGGAGGTGGCTTCTGTGGCGAGGATTCTCCTCGTGAAGGTGGGAGATCGGCCAAAAACAGCGGTACGGGTCCAGGAGGTTTTAACGCAGTACGGCTGTAACATCAGAACCCGCCTTGGTCTCCATGAGTTCGCCTCTGAGTGTGACGAAAGAGATGAAGGACTCATTGTTCTTGAGATTGTGGGAGGCCCTGAAGAGGTTGAGAAGCTCAGAAGTGCTCTTGAAGCCATCGGCAACGTGAAGGCCGTTTCCGTGGAGCTGTAGGGATTTCTATGGAGAAGGTTGATCTCTCAAAGTACCGTCTCCGACCAGAGGATTTGCGGTGGACCTGTGACCCGGCAACTTTTCCCTTTGAGTGCACGGACGAGCTCGAAGGGCTCCAGGGGTTTGTGGGGCAGGATCGGGCCTTTGCGGCGATTGAGTTTGGCCTTCGAATGGATCGCCCTGGATACAACCTCTTTGTGGTAGGACCAAGTGGTACGGGAAGGGCGGCAGCCGTTCGAGCCTGTATCGAACGTATCCTTGAAGAGAGGAAGAAAGCCGGTCTTCTTCCTCCGGTCATGGACTGGTGCTACGTTTTCAACTTTGACAATCCTGACCGCCCCAGGGTGCTTCGCTTCCCCCGGGGGGAGGGAAGGACTTTTGCCCGCCTTCTTGAGACGTTGCTCAAAAATCTCAGGGAAATCATCCCCAAGGCTTTCTCCAGTGACGAGTACAAGAACCAGCGTCAGATCCTCATTGATGAACACCAGAAACGCCATCGACAAATCCTTCAGGAACTTGAGCGAGAGGCGCTTGAGGAGGGTTTTGCCTTCCGGATGACCTCCATGGGTCCTATCCTCGTCCCACTTTATGAGGGGAAGCCTATGACCCAGGAGCAGTACCTTGCCTTGAGCGAAGCGGAAAAGGAGGTCATCGAGACCCGCCGCCAGAAGCTCCTGAACCGCATCAACGAGGTTTTTGAGCGGATTCACCAGCTCGAAATGGACTTCAAGAGTCGGGTGGCCGAGCTCGATACCCGGATTGCCGATTTCACTATTACACCCCTTTTCAGGGAGCTCCTTGACCGGTATGCTGGTTTCCCTGAAGTTACTGAATTCCTCACCAGCCTCAAGCAGTTCACCCTCTCGTACCTCCATATTTTCCGGGATTCTCAGGAAACCCCTGCCCAGCCGCAGCACCTTGCCCCGTACCAGCGTTTCCAGGACCCCTTTTTGCCCTTCAAGGTGAACGTCTTTGTGGATAATTCTGCCACTGAAACCCCTCCTGTAATTCTCGAAACCCATCCCACCTGGACCAATCTCTTCGGGCGAATTGAGCGGCGGGCCTTCATGGGAACGTATTTCAGTGACCACACCATGCTCAAAGCAGGGTCCCTGCACCAGGCCAATGGCGGCTATGTCATCATGTACTTCCGGGACCTCATTGTGAATCCCGGTGTCTGGGAGGGGCTCAAAAGGGTTCTGAAAAACCGGGAAATCCGCATGGAGGACCCCTTTGAGCACTTTGGCCTCATCGTGCCTCAGGGTTTGCGCCCTGATCCTCTGCCGTTTGATGCAAAGGTCATCCTCATCGGGGACGAGTACGTTTACCGACTGCTCACCATCTTTGATGAGGACTTCCGGGACCTCTTCAAGGTGAAGGTGGAGTTTGATTATGAGATTCGGAAAAGCCAGGATATCGTGGCTGCTTTTGCCTGTTTCATCCGCCGCCTCTGCCTTGAAGAGGGACTTTTACCCTTCGACCGCAGCGGGGTAGCGAAACTCCTTGAACACGCTGCCCGGATGGTGTCCCACAAGGGGAAGCTCACCACCCGTTTTGGGGTTTTGCGAGACATCGTTCTCGAGGCCGACTTCTGGGCCCGGGAGGAGAGGGCCGAACGGGTCTACGATCGCCATGTGGTGAGGGCTCTGGAGTCTCGGGAAAAACGACTGAATCTCCTTGCGGAAAAAATTGACGAGTTCATCAAAGAGGATGTTCTGCTCATCGACACTGAGGGCGCGGTCGTGGGGCAGGTGAACGGTCTTGCAGTCTATGACCTTGGGGATTTCAGCTTTGGTCGGCCATCCCGCATCACGGCCCGGACGTATCTTGGCCGGCAGGGTGTGGTGAACATTGAGCGAGAGTCCCGCCTGAGCGGTCGCATCCACGACAAGGGTGTGCTCATCATGAGCGGCTACCTGGGGTACCGTTACGCCCAGGATAAGCCCCTCTCCATTGCTGCGAGCATCTGCTTTGAGCAGTCTTACGAGGGGGTGGAAGGCGATAGTGCCTCTTTAGCGGAGGCCTGTGCCATTCTCTCGGACCTTGCGGGGGTTCCTCTCAGACAGGATATCGCCGTCACCGGTTCCATCAACCAGAAGGGCGAGGTCCAGGCCATCGGTGGGGTGAACCAGAAAATCGAAGGGTTCTTCCGGGCCTGCAAGATGAAAGGTCTCACCGGAACCCAGGGGGTTATCATCCCCAAAAGCAACGTGCAGCACCTGATGCTTGATGAAGAAGTGGTTGCGGCAGTTCGGGAAGGCAGGTTCCACGTGTACGCCGTGTCTTCAGTCGATGAAGCCATGGAGATTCTCACGGGGATTCCTGCGGGGAAGCGACAAGAAGACGGGACCTTTGAGGAGGGAACCCTCAACGACCTTGTGGACCGCAAGATTCGCAGGGCGTTGGAGCTTCTGCAGAGGCTTGAGGGAAGGCCTGAGGGGGAGAAACCAAAAGAGGAACGGCGGGAAAACGAGGAACAACGGGATCAGCAATAGTCCATGTTCTCTCTCCTGAGTCGAGATGTCGCTCAAAGCGTCAGGGACCCAAAACTTCGCAATGACCTCAGGTTTGTCACCTTAGGAGTTGTCTTTGGCATCGTTTTCGTCAACGTCACTACCGGTGCTCCTATCGCCGGGTTCGCCAACGCTTTAGGCTTTGGGGACCTTCTCTACGCCTTTCTCCTTGCCCTGCCGGTTCTTGGTGGAGCGTTGCAGGTCTTTGCCTCCCTGGTGCTCGAAAGGACTAGAAGGCGGAAACTCGCCTTTCTCCTTGGTGGTTTTGCCAACCGCGTTCCCTGGCTTTTCGTGGCCCTTCTACCTCTCTGGGTCAGCAACCGCCGGGTGCTCTTTGGGTCCTTTGCAGGGCTTCTCCTTTGCACTGCCTGTGGAGGGGCATTCCTTGCGGTGAGTTTCATGTCCTGGGTGGCCGACCTCGTTCCCCTGGAGCTTCGGGGAAGGTTCTTCGGGCACCGGAGCCTCCTCGGGACGATTTCGTCGCTTGTGAGTGGCCTCTGCATCGGATGGTTTCTGGACACTGTTTCCCGGGGGACAGGGTTTTCGGTGGTCATCGCCCTGGCAGCGGCTCTGGGGATTCTGGATATCCTCTGTTTTGTTCGGGTTCAGGATCCTCCCATGAGGTATGAGGAAGAATACCGGGGAAGCATCATCCACTTTTTCCGCGAGGTTTTTGCCCATCCTCCTTTTTTTCGGTTCCTCCTCTTTGCCGTTTTCTGGTACTTTGCGTTCAACGTTGCCTCCCCCTTTTTCAATCTGTACATGATTCGGGACCTCCACATGGATTTCTTCCATATTGCCCTCTACGTTCAGGCAGTGGCAAACTGCACGACCCTCTTTTCCATACGCCTTTTCGGCCGCCTCACCGACCGTTTTGGGAATATCCCTGTTGCGCTTCTTGCCACCTCNGTNGCTTCTTTCCTGCCGCTTCTCTGGTGCCTCACAACGGAAGCGAACTGGCGACCGATTGTGCTTGTGATTCAGATTCTGGCAGGAATCTTCTGGCCAGCCATTGACCTTACGGTGAACAACCTCGCGCTGAAGCTTTCACCGGACCTCCATCGTTCTTTCTACATCGCCGTTTTGAACCTCTTCCTTGGGGTTTTCGGCAATGCCCTGGGGTACATTGCTGGTGGGGCCGTCCTTGAATACCTGGCGCCCTCTGTNGCTNGCTTCATGGAGGGTCTTGGGGTGCATTTTTCGCCCTACTATGTGGTCTTTCTCCTTTCTGCCCTCCTTCGCTTTGTGGCAACCTTTGTCTTCCTCCCCCGGGTCCGCGAGGAACAGGCCCTCCCCCTGCGGGATGTTTTCCGGACGCTTTTTGAAGAGGTTCGCTAAAGTTTTCCCGGAAAGTGCCGATAAGCAGGAGAAGGAAAAGAAAGGAGGGTAAAGGTTCATGCGCAGGAGTCTTCAGGGCAGGTTGCTTTTGTGGTTCCTGGTCTTTGCTCTTGTTCCCCTTGTGTTTCTTGCTCTGTACGGACTTTCCGTTTTCCAGAAATCCCTCTCAAAGGCCTATGAGGAACAGCTCCTCACCATGGCCAGCTCGGTAGCCCATGGACTGGACCTCTGGTTTGAGACCAAAATCGCCAACATCAAAGGAGGGGGAAAGGACCCGCTGGCGGAGCGGAGTTACTGGGTGAACAAAGATGGCACAGGTTCCGATGGAACAGGGAAAGAGGTTGATCTCAGCAACGACCCTGCCTTTCTGAAAGTGGTGGAGACCCAGGCTCCCCAGATTTCCCGGGTTTTTATCTCTCCGGAAACGGGGAAACGGGTGGTGAATATTCTTGTCCCTACCATAGTAAATGAGAAGTTCATCGGGGCCATGGGGAACCAGGTTCCAGTGGAGGAGCTCGACGCCCTTGTTGCCACTCTGAAAACTGGGGAAACAGGTTACGGGTACCTTGTGGACCAGACAGGAACCATTGTTTCTCATCCCAATCCGGAGAAGGTCCTCAAAGAGAGCGTTCTTTCCGGGTCTTCTGAGGCTCTGAATGCTTTCGGGAAGGAGATGTTTGCAAAGCAACAAGGAGTTGCCCACTATACTTACGAGGGAGTGTCCAAAGCTGCGGCTTTTGCTCCTGTGGAGGTGGCCGGCTGGTACGTTGTGGCCACAGCCCCTCACCGGGAAATCTACGCCCCCATTTTCAGCATGCGGAATCTCATCATCGTTGTGATCGTCGTTGCCGGAGTCCTTGTGGGGTTCTTCTCCCTCCTCCTCTCAGGGCGCATTGCTCTGGGAATTCGAAAGGTTACGGGTATCGTCCAGCAGGTGGCTCAGGGTGACCTGGGGGTGGATATGGAGAGTATCCAGGAAATAGGGCAACGGGTGCGGGATGAGGTAGGGCTTCTGGCTCAGGCCTTTGTGGCGATGGTTGAGAACCTCCGAAGTCTTGTGCGGGAAATCCTCCAGGGAGCGTCATTCCTTTCCTCCTCAAGCACAGAGCTTTTTGCCTCGGTTGAGGAAGTGGCCAGGGCGACTCAGGAGATTGCAAAGACCGTTTCGCAGGTTGCCCAGGGCTCCACTCGCCAGAGTGAAGACCTGCAAAACGTTGCGGAACGAGCCCGGCGGGTTCGGGAACGGGCCGAAAACCTCAAAAAGGCCACAGAGAAGAACGTGCATCTTCTCCAGGAGATGGGGGAGCAGTTCCGAGAGAGCTTCGCGGCCCTGGAGCGCATAGCCCTGGGGATTCAGTCGGTGTCTGAGGCAGGGAAGAGGACCGAGACGGAGGCCCGGGAGGGACAGAAGCTCCTTGCCGCTCTTCGGGAAAGCGTCATGTCTTTAGCGCAGGTCTCAAAAGAAGTGGCCGAAAGCATCGAGGCCCTGGAAGGCCGTTCCCAGGAAATCGGGAAGATTGTCGACCTCATCACGGGTATTGCGGAGCAGACGAACCTCCTTGCCCTGAACGCTGCTATTGAGGCTGCAAGAGCCGGAGAGGCAGGACGGGGCTTTGCCGTGGTGGCCGAGGAAGTGCGGAAACTCGCCGAAAGCTCTGCTCAGGCTGCACAGCAGATTGCAAACCTCATCCGGGAAATCCAGGGCGATACTCGCCGGGCGGTGGAGCGGATGGAGAAGGCAGAGTCCCAGGTGATGGCAGGAGTATCCCAGACGGATGAGGTGGTGAAGAGCTTCGAGCACATCCTCTCAGCCATGCAGGGAGTGATGGACCAGACGAAAGCCCTTGCCTCCTCCTTTGATGTAGCCCAGAAGGTCCAGGAGACGACGAAAAAGAGCGAGGAGGAAGTCCTTGCGCTTTCTCTGGAAAACGCGAAGCTCATCGAGGACATCGCCCAGGATATCCAGAACATTTCCGAGAGCCTCTCCTCCATCGCCTCGGTGGCTGAAGAGAACGCCGCCTCAAGCGAGGAGGTCTCGGCATCCACCGAGGAACAGAGCGCGTCTTTAGAAGAGATTCGCTCGGCGGTTGAGGAACTCACGCGTCTTGCGGCAAACCTCGAGGGTCTTGTGCGAAGGTTTCGGCTCGAGAAAAGTTCACAGGAGGTCTTTTCCCCGGAGGAAAAGGGGGTAAAATATGGTGAAGGGACAAAAAGGTGAATCATTCTCTAGAGGGAGGAAGTGCTATGCCGGTACATTACACGGAACTCGGCCTTGTGAACACGAAGGAGCTGTTCCAGAAAGCCAATGAAGGGAAGTACGCCATTCCGGGGTTCAACTTCAACAACATGGAGCAGCTCCAGGCGATTATCATGGCCTGTGTGGAATGCAATTCTCCGGTGATTCTCCAGATCTCCAAGGGCGCCCGGCAGTACGCCAATCAGACCCTTCTGCGCTACATGGTTCCTGGGGCCGTCCAGATGGCCCGGGAGATGGGGAGCAACATCCCAATTGTTCTCAACCTGGACCATGGAGACTCGTTTGAACTCTGTAAGTCCTGTATCGATAACGGTTTTTCTAACGTCATGATTGACGGGTCGCACCTGCCTTACGAGGAGAACGTGGCCCTGACGAGGAAAGTCGTCGAGTACGCCCACGACCACGGGGTAACGGTGGAGGGGGAGCTCGGAGTCCTTGCCGGCATCGAGGAACATGTGGTTGCCGAGAGGAGCCACTACACCCGTCCTGAAGAGGTTGAGGACTTCGTGGCCCGGACTGGGGTGGATAGCCTCGCCATTTCCATCGGGACATCCCATGGAGCGTACAAGTTCAAACTGAAGCCTGGAGAGCCCTTCCCAGAACTCCGTTTTGACATCCTTGAGGAAGTCCAGCGTCGTCTCCCCGGTTTCCCCATCGTGCTCCATGGGGCCTCTTCGGTCCTTCAAGAGTACGTGGACATCATCAATAAGTACGGCGGAAAGCTCGAAAACACCGCCGGGGTTCCAGAGGACCAGATTCGCCGAGCCATTCAGCTTGGGGTGCGGAAAGTCAACATCGACTCCGATGGTCGGTTGGTCTTCACTGCCATGGTCCGGAAGTACCTCGCCGAGCATCCTGAGGAGTTTGACCCTCGCAAGTACCTCGGTCCTGCCCGGGAAGAGCTCAAGAAGATGTACGTCGAAAAGTGCAAGCTCCTTGGGAGTGCCGGGAAAGCCTGATCTCAAAGCCTGGGGGGAGTTCCCCCAGGCTTTCGTGTCTTTGGGGTGGGGGTGCTGGCGATGAAGTTCTTCATCGATACCGCGGACGTTGCGGAGATTCGTGAGGCGCTCTCCCTTGGGATCCTCGATGGGGTCACGACCAATCCCACGCTTGTGGCCAGAACTGGTCGTCCCTTCAAGGACGTTATCCTCGAAATCTGCCGGCTTGTTCCCGGTCCGGTTTCCGCAGAAGTGGTGAGCACGAATGCTGAGGGTATGATCCGGGAGGGGAGGGAGCTCGCCTCGTGGGCTCCCAATATCGTCGTCAAGGTCCCGCTCACTCCGGAGGGGCTGAAGGCCATCCGGGTACTGTCCCAGGAAGGCATTCGCGTGAACACCACCCTCGTTTTCCAGCCCCTTCAGGCCCTCCTTGCGGCCAAGGCTGGGGCGGCATACGTGAGCCCGTTTGTGGGGCGCCTTGACGATGTGGCAGGTTACGGTATGCGTCTTGTGGCCGATATCCTCGAGATTTTCCGCCACTACGGGTACACGACAGAAGTCATCGTGGCTTCGGTCCGCCATCCCATGCATGTTCTTGAGGCGGCAAGACTTGGGGCCCACATTGTCACCATGCCCTTTGCCGTTATGATGCAGGTGGTGAAACACCCCCTCACCGACGTTGGCCTTGCCCGCTTTCTCGAGGACTGGCAGAAGGTTCCGGAGAAACCTTTCTAATTCCTCTGGAGTTTGCGTCCTGCGAAAAACTCCAGGGCTTCCTGCCAGGAACGGGCCTCCTGAGGAGTAATGGGGAGGCCTGTGTTGTGGTAGTCGAATTTTTCTACGAAGTGGGAGAGGTGGCCGAGTATCCCGGAGAGCTTCCGGTGCACTACTTCTTCGAGCTCGAGACGAAAAGCCCCTGAGAATTCCTCAAGGTGCCTGGTGCAAAGGAACGTTTCCTCTCCCCAGGAGTTTCGCAGGCTTTCCCAGCGAGTGTGGAGGAGATGGACAAGATGCTGCAGGTGTTCCCTCCAGTTCTGGCAGACGAGACAATGGGCAGGGTCTGGCCGTTTTCCTCCGTCGAGATAGCGCTGCAGGAGGTTTTGCAGGACGATGGCAATGCCAAGAACTGAGGGGCGGAGCGTGAAGAGCATCCGGGCGTGATCAGGGCAGAACCCCCCTGCAAGGAGTTTGTGCCGCACGGTACTGTCGTTCACGAACTCGTAGAAGAGCCCTTCAAGGAAACGCCTGCCGTGGTCTTCCTCCAGCCGGCACAGGAAGCACCCTGGTTGGGTAAGGGCTTCTTGGAGTTTGAAGAACGTTTGGTCCATGGCTTTCCTCCTGGCACGTCTCCCTATTATACCCCATGGGGTATATAATGGTTAAGGAGGGCACAATGAAGAAGACACGGGTGATCGTTCTTCTGGGGAAAGGGAAGCGTCTTTTTGAGTTCGCCTTTGCTCTGAGTCGCCTGATGAGGGCTCATTGCATTGTCCCCGATGCCCTTGAGGGAGAGCCATTTCTTGTGGGNAAGCGGNTTGCGNCNTNTCTTGNCCCNANGGTTTTCGCCTATCCGCTGTTCTTCGTCGGTCAGGACCACGCCCTCACGGGAGGGGTGGTGGCCGGTCTTATACGAAGAACCTCAGTGCTACCGTATCTTCTCGTCCTTGATGCCCACCTTGACCTTTTTGCTTCCTGTGAGGTATCTTTTCCCATCCACCGGGGAAACTTCCTGGCATATCTCCTGCGACGGGAAGGTTTCCCCGAAGACCGGCTCTTTGTGTGTTCGAATTTCAAGGAATGGCCGAAAATCCGGGATCGACTCTTCGCGCTTCCCCCTGGCTTTTTCTATCTCTCCTGGGATGTAGATTTTGGGTTCCCGGAGGTCGCGCATTTCCCCTCGGGGGCTACTTCTGAGCACCTGGAGGAAGTCTTCGCCGACCTGGCTTTGCTTTCTGGACAGCAGGGCTTTCGACTCCTTGGTGGGGACCTTGTAGAACTCGACCACCGGAAGGTTACGGACCCCTTTTCCCTGGCATCTCGAATATCATCCTGCCTTCGGCCGATTTTTAAGGAGGCGAAAGCGTGAGAAGGAAAAACATGGCTGTTCTTGTGGTTTTTGGAGTGCTCCTCGGGTGTTTTGAAGTGGCCTGGGCGCTTGACCCTATCGACCAGGCACAGCTTCTGCTTGAAATGGGGAACGTCGACCAGGCCATAGCGCTTCTTCGGTCTTTCGTGGAGAGCGAGAAAGATGAAGAGCGCCTTGGGGTAGCCGTGGAGATTCTCGACTCCCTGCTTTCTGAAAAAGGTGAAACCGGTGAAGCCATTGCCGTGCTCCAGGGGTATATCGCTCGCTTTCCCGAAACGCCCCGGTCACATCTTTTCCGCTACTGGATTGCCAAGCACGAGGAAGAGCGGGGGAACTTCGAGAAAGCCTTTGCGATCCTCGAAGAGCTCAGGGACCATCTCCCCCAGGACGACCCCTTCGCGTTGCGGTTCCAGGTGCTCTCGGACCTTGCTTACCACCTTGAGCACCGCAAGAAGGATTACCTCAGGGCCCTTGAGGTCTACAGGGAGCTTGTGGACCTCTCAGGAGACCCTGAAGAGCGCCTCCAGGCAGAAATGGCGCTTGGGTCCTGCTACGAGAAGGCAGGGAAGATTGAAGAGGCGCTGGAAATCTATAAAGCGGTGGCAGAAAAGGCCCCGGGTTCGTTCTTCGAACGCTGGGCAAGGCTCCGGATGGTGTACCTCACCGAGCCAAAGGTGGGAACAAAGAGCAAGGAAGAGCTTGCCCATGCCCTGGCAAAAGCCCTAAGAGGCAGAGACCTTGCGGCACTCAGGGAGCTTGTGAAAAGGGGAGACTTCTGGAGCGGGGTGAACTTCAGCGAGTTTGACGTGGATGACCCTGAGAAGGCCCTGGAGTACATGGCCCAGTACCTCCCGAAATCCTCACAGCTTGTGGTTTTGGAAGACCTNAAGCCCCGGGATGATACCTGGGTTTTACGGGTTGAGGGATGGGGGGATCCGGAGTACAATATTCTGTACCTTGTGCTTGCTGAAGGGCGCTATGGGTGGGAGTGGAAGGGGCTTATCCTCTCAAGCACTGCCCTTGAAGCCTGCGAGGAGAACGCTCAAGGCCAGGACATCCTGAGGTGAAAAGCCATGGACATCGAAATCGTGCGCCAGGATTTTCTCCCTCTTGTGGAACGGATTGCAGGCCTTCTTGAGGAGGGCCGGTACAACGAGGTCAAGCAAGAGGTGAACACCCTTCATCCTGCAGACATCGCCGAACTCATGGGGCTTCTTGACCCCCAGAAGCAGGTCATGCTCTTCAGGCTCCTCAAGAAGGACCTGGCCATTGCCGTTTTCGAGCAACTTGATTTCGAGCACCAGGAGAATCTCCTCCACCACTTCACCGATGGGAAGGTTGCCGAGATCCTCAACCAGATGTCTCCCGACGACCGGATGGAGCTTTTCGACGAACTCCCGGCGAAGGTGGTGAAGAAGCTCCTCAACCTCCTTGAGCCAGCACAGCGGGACATCGCGGCGAGCATGCTTGGGTATCCTGAGAACAGCGCTGGCCGCATCATGAACCCCCGGGTGGTGGACCTCAAGGAGTACTACACGGTGGAGCAGGCACTCAAGCGTTTCCGGCGTTTGAACCCTCCAGAAGAGCTCTCCTACACTGCCTATGTGACCGATGCTGAACGGCACCTTTTGGGGAGCGTCACTCTCCGGGACCTCGTCCTGGCTGACCCAGAAGACCGCATCGGGGATATCATGAACCGGGAAGTGATTTTCGTTTCCACCGATGACGACCAGGAAAAAGTTGCCCAGATTATTCAGAAGTACGACCTTCTGGCTGTTCCCGTGGTGGATCGGGAAGGGCGCCTTGTGGGAGCCGTGACGGTTGACGATGCCATCGACATCATCGAAGCGGAGGCCACGGAGGATATCCACCGCCTTGCCGCTATCCGGACCACCGAGGACGAATACCTCCATGCCCCCTTTTTCCGCCGGATTAAGAACCGCTTCATCTGGCTTGCGGTGCTGCTTGTTCTTGGAACGGTCACGAGCTTTGTCATTCAGGGGTTTTCCGAGGTGATTCAGACTATCGTGGCACTGTCGTTTTTCATCCCCATGCTCATCGACACCGGGGGAAATGTGGGGAGCCAGTCCACCACGGTTATGGTGCGGGGGCTGGCCATCGGAGAGCTTGAGGGAAGGGCTCTCTGGAGGGTGGCACTCTCTGAAACCATCATCGGAGGAGTTCTTGGAGTGCTCCTTGGAGGCATTGGTGTCCTGCGGGTGCTGTTTCTGCGGGAATCCCCCCTGATTGGACTCATCGTGGGATCTTCCATCTTCGCTATCGTTTTCATCTCGAATCTCATCGGCGTTTTCCTCCCAGTCCTTTTTAAGAAGATGCGCCTTGACCCTGCCATTGCCGCCACTCCCGTCATCACCACCATTGTGGACATCGTCGGAGTCGTCATCTATTTCCGCATTGCTCAGATTTTCCTCGGGCTTTAAGATCAGGCCCTGCCACCTTCAGCATGCCGGAGTCTTCCCGGAAAAACCGCTTTTTCTATCCCTGGTATACGCTTTTGCTGGGTAGAGAAGAGGGCGTTTTTCTCCCTCATGGGTTTTGCCTGTGGGAGTCCCGGTCACTGGTCCCGGAGAGGCCTGGAGGAAATTGACACGCCCTTTCCCATCGCCTATAATGATTGTACTTTAAAGCGGGGGAGGAATGACAGTGACCGAGGTCCGTATCGGGCAGGGTGAAAGCCTTGATGAGGCGTTGCGGCGTTTCCGGAAAAAGTGCCAGCGAAATGGCATTATCTCAGAGATGAAGCGCCACGAGCACTACGAGAAACCCAGTGAGCGGAGGAGGAAAAGGGAGCAGGCCCGGAGGAGAAAGAAGAAATGAGCGATAGTGGGATCAAGGCTCGCCTTCAGGAGGCCATGAAGGCGGCCCTGAAAGCCCGGGATACTGTACGTTTGGACACAGTACGCCTTCTCCTTGCGGAGATACGCAACGCCGAGATTGAAAAGCGGGCTCCTCTTGAGGAAGCGGAAATCCTTGGGCTTTTGCGCAGGGGTATCAAAAGGCGAGAGGAAAGCCTTGCGTACTTTCGTCAGGGGAACCGGGAAGACCTTGTGAAGCGGACAGAACAAGAAATTGCCGTCATTTCGGAGTTCCTTCCTCCTCCGGTGACTGAAGACGAACTCGTGGCAATTGTTCAGGAGGTTCTTGCCGCCTTCCCCGAGAAACCCGCCTTTTCTCAGGTGATGAAGGAGGTCATGCGTCGGGTTGAGGGGCGGGCAGAGGGTAGAGTGGTGTCGGAAGTCGTTCGGAAGATTCTGGAAGCGGGGTGATACGGGGGCTTGTCTGCAGAAGTGTCACTGAAAAATGAGGAGTTTCGTCTCGTTCTGGGGAGCATCAGGGAGGCCCAGAGGTTCTTCGGGTTCCTTGATGCCAATGTGCGGGTGATTGAGAGCGTTTTTCAGGTTGATGTGAGCATCGAAGGCGATACGATTGTCGTTCGCCGGAAGGGCAAGGAAGACCTTGCTCTGGTGGAACGGTTCCTCACCGAGCTTGTGGATTTCCTTAGGGAGGGAGCTGAGCCCACACCGGAAGACCTTCGCCGTATGGCCACAAGCTTCCGGGAAACGCAGAAGGTCTGGTGGAAGGACGAGGAGACCATTTTCGTTACCGCTTCTCACAAGCCCATTCGGGCAAAGACCCCGGGGCAGCTCCAGTACGTTCGGGCGGTGCGGAGCTCCGACATTACCTTCTGCATTGGTCCAGCAGGAACGGGGAAAACGTACCTTGCTATGGCCATGGCCTGTGCGGCGCTTCAGAAGAAAAGANGTNGCCCGCATTGTCCTCGTGCGGCCCGCGGTTGAGGCGGGGGAAAGCCTTGGGTACCTTCCGGGAGACCTCAAGGAGAAAATCGAGCCCTATCTCCGTCCTCTCTACGACGCTCTGTACGAAATGCTTTCTCCTGAGCGATTCCAGCGGTACACCGAGCGGGGAATCATTGAGGTGGCTCCTCTGGCGTACATGCGTGGGAGAACCCTCAACGACTCTTTCATTGTCCTTGACGAGGCACAGAACACGACCTCCGAGCAGATGAAGATGTTCCTGACGAGAATGGGCTTTGGTTCAAAGGTCGTGGTTACAGGAGACGTCACCCAGGTTGACCTTCCTCCGGGGAAGCGTTCCGGGCTCATCGTGGTCCAGGAGATTCTCCGGGACATTCCGGGAATCACCTTTGTGTACCTCACCGAAAAAGACGTGGTGCGGCACCATCTTGTGCAGAAGATTATTCTCGCGTATGAGCGCTTTGAGGCGCATATGGCCAGGCGGTAGCACCTTCCTTTCCCCCAGATTTTCCTCGTTTCTCGCCTATGGGTCCCTGCTTTTTGCCCTTCTTGGGAGTACGTTGCTTGTGCCGGGGAATGAAATCCGGGAGGGTCAGCTGGCCACCCGGGACATTGTGGCCCCTGAGAACGTGGAGATTGTGGACGTCCTGGCGACGGAGAAGCGCCGGGGGGAGGATTCTGGCGGGTATCCCCCCGGTGTACCGGGTGGATGAGGGTGTGGTGCGCCAGGTTAAGGAGGAGATGGACGGGTTTTTCGTGGGTCTTGAGGGTATCCGGGCCGCTGCCCTCTCGCCGCTTCCAGAAGTTGTGGAGAACTTTTCCCGAAAGTGGGACGTCACGGAAAACACAGTCCGCTGGCTCCTTGAGGCTCCAAAGGAGGCTTATGAGGCAGTCCGGGGATTGCTCTACGACCTTTTTGCTACCCGTTTCTTCACACAGCCTGTTCGCCGTGAAGAACTTGCCAGGGTGTTTCTTGAGATGAACACGGAGATTGAAAAGGCTGGACTTCCGGGAGAGGCCATGTGGGTTGCAGGAGTTCTGGTGACGAGGTTTCTCCGTCCCAACGCCGTAGTCGATGAGGTGAAAAACCCAGGAGAAAAGAGCGCAGATTCTGGCCTCTCTGGAGCCGGTGCGGCGGGTGATTCGACGGGGTGAGGTGCTCCTCCGCAGAGGAGACATCGTCACCCGGGAGCACCTTCAAGCCCTTGAGGCGCTGGGCATGGTGGGGGAGAGCCGGCGTTTCCTGAAAGCTCTGTCCCTGGGGATATTCATCGCCGGAGTGGTGGTTCTCGAGTACCTGTACCTCCGCCGCTTCGCACCCCTTTTTCTTGGAGATAACACGCTGCTTTTTATGCGTCTGATGACGGTTTGCGGGATCCTGGTTCTGCACCTTTTGACCCTCCGGGTATCTCCAGTGTTTCTCGTCGCTGGGGCCATTCCCCTTGTCCTTCTGACCCTTGCAGGATGGGAGGTGGCCCTTGGGGAATCTCTCCTCCTTTTCCCCCTGCTTTTCTGGGCCTGGAGAATGGACCTTCCTGGGGGACTTTTGCTCTTTGTACACCTGTTTTCCCCAGTTTTTCTTCTTGGCAAAAAGAGGGCAGAACGGAAACATTTCACGAGAGTGGGCGAGATGCTTGCGCTTTTCTGCGGGGTTTTGGGAATACTCTTTGCCCTGCAGGAAGGGCTTTCTCTCTGGAAGGCCCTGGCCTTCTTCGTGTACGGGGGGAGTGGGGGTATTCTGGCCTCGGTTGTTGCTCTCGGGAGTGTGTCGCTTTTTGAGCATACCTTCCACCTCACCACTGAGGTCCGGTTGATGGAACTCCTCAACCCCAACCACCCCCTTCTGAAAAGACTCATGCTTGAAGCCCCGGGAACGTACAGCCACAGCCTCATCGTGGCCAACCTTGCCGAAGTTGCTGCTGAGGAAATCGGCGCCAATGCGCTTCTGGCCCGTGCCGGGGCCTATTACCATGACATCGGGAAACTCAAACGGCCCCAGTTTTTCATTGAGAACCAGACGAATCTAAACCGCAACGTCCACGAGCGTCTCTCGCCTTATCTCAGCGTGCGGGTGATCATCGGCCATGTCCGTGATGGTCTTGAGATTGCCCGGAAATTCCGCCTCCCCCGGGAGGTGCAGGGTATCATTCAGTCCCACCATGGTCGAAGCGTTGTCCGGTACTTTTATGAGAAGGCCCTGCGGATGGGCGGAGGGAACATCAGCAGGGACGTTTTCCGATACCCCGGACCTCTCCCCCGCACCCCGGAAGAGGCCATCGTTTTCCTTGCTGACAGTGTTGAGGCGGCGGTACGGAGCATGAAGGATCCTACCCCGCGCCGGATAGAGATGACGGTGCGGAATATCATCAGGGCATACCTCGAGGATGGGCAGCTTGACGAATCCTCCCTGACCCTGCGGGACATCAATCGCATTGCCCGCCGCTTTGTGCTCTTTTTGAACGGCATGATTCACGCCCGGGTGCCGTATCCTGAACCTGTGGAGGAGAGCGTTCATGGGAAGAGTTGAGGTCACCAATATGACGAAGACGCGGGTACTTTCCCGGGCGCTGCTTCAGAATCTCGTGGCATTCGTCCTTGCAAGCGAACACCAGGATTTGGCAGGGACTCTGGCTATTACGTTCATCGATGAAGAGCACATGCGGGATATCAAGCGGCGGTTCTTCCATGAGGACACTGTGGGGGATGTGGTTTCGTTCTTCTACGGGGAAGACCCCGATGGGGTGTGGGGAGAGATTCTCGTTTGTGTGCCCCGTGCTCTTGAGCAGAGCAGGGAACGGGGGGTGCCTTTAGTCGAAGAACTCATGTTCCTTGTGGTGCACGGGCTTTTGCACCTTCTGGGTTACGATGACGATACAGAAGAACGACGCCGCCTCATGATGAAGCGAACCGAAGAACTCCTTGCGGTGTACCGGAAAGAAGAGGTCCGGAGAAGGCTTGTAGAGCAAGCACTCAGGGCCCGGGAGTTTGCCTATGCTCCGTACTCCCGTTTTCGGGTAGGGGCAGCACTCCTTTCCCGGGATGGCCGCATCTTCACCGGTTGCAACGTGGAGAATGCCTCTTTTGGGGTGACCATGTGTGCCGAGCGGGTAGCCCTGGGGAGGGCGGTGGCAGAGGGAGCACGGGAGTTTGTCGCCATTGCTGTGGTTTCTGATGGGGAATCCTTCTGCTTCCCCTGTGGTCTGTGTCGTCAGGCACTTGCAGAATTTGGGCTGGATATCGAGGTGCTCGCCGGGGCAAGGGATGGGCGTTTCGTGGTACAGCGTTTGCGGGAACTTCTACCCTCAACCTTTTCTTTCCAGGGAGTGTGATGTGCTGTGAATTTTCGCGCTGGCTTTGTCACCATCTGGGGTCGACCCAATGTGGGAAAATCCACTTTTCTCAACAGGGTCATTGGTCAGAAGGTGAGCATCGTCTCGGACAAGCCCCAGACCACCCGGAGGGTGGTGAAGGGGATCGTGAATCTCGATAACGCACAGATTGTTTTCCTCGATACTCCGGGGCTCCACACGCCAAAGGACCGCCTGGGGGAAATCATGATGCAGGAGATTGAGGACACGCTCCTTGATGTGGACCTCCTCTGCTACATGACCGACCCTGCCTTTCAGGAGGAAGAAGAGAGGAAATACCTGGAAAAGCTCAACGGTTTCTCCCGGCCGGTTTTCCTTGTGCTCAACAAGAAGGACCTCCTTGAGGAGGAGGAAACGGAAAGCATCCTCGAGCGCCTGGGAAAGCACTACGCCTTTGCGGAACGTCTGGCGATTTCTTGCACCACCGGTGAGGGAATTCGGGAACTCCTCGAGCGCATTGTGGCCTATCTTCCCGAAAATCCCCCATACTACGAACCGGGAATCGTCTCCGACGCCTTTGAACGGGATATCGTGGCGGAAATCGTCCGGGAGAAGGTCTGGTGGCATGTGCACCAGGAAGTCCCCTATGGCGTTGAGGTCCGGGTGGAAGAGTTCAAGGAACGGGACGATCTCCTCTACATCCGGGCCATCATTTATGTGGAGCGGGAGTCCCACAAGAAGATTGTCATCGGCGAGGGTGGCCGGATGATCAAGAGAATTGGCGAGGACGCCCGCCGGGATATCGAGGCTCAGTGGGGAAGGAAGGTCTATCTTGATCTCTGGGTCAAGGTGGAGAAGAACTGGCGTAAACGCGACGAAGTGCTGCGCCGTTTCGGGTACAGGGTGAAGTGAGCCGGTACACCTCTGATGAGGGTATTGTTCTGAAAACGTCGGAATTCGGAGAGATTGACCGTATCGTCACCCTCTTCACGAGGAAACGGGGGAAATTCCAGGCCATAGCCAAGGGTGCGCGGAAGGTGGGGAACCGTTTTGGGGCTTCCCTGGACCTCTTCTCCTTTTCCGAGTTCCTCTTCTACACTGCCTCGGGCATGCCCCTCATCGTCCAGGGAAAGATTCAGAAGCTTTTCCGGGATCTTCTGCGAACGCCTCTGCGGTGGATGGCAGGGGAGTACCTTCTGTGTGTTCTGGATCGGGTGTTTCCCTTTGAGCGGCGAGAAGAGGAGCTACTCGATGAGGTGCTCATGCTCTGGGAGATATTCCTCCGCCACGAAGAGGCCGTTCTCCCGCTTCTTGTGCGTTTTCGCCTGGATGTGGCCCGGGCCCTTGGGGTTTTTCCGGAACTCCGAGAGTGCGTGCGTTGCCGGAAGAAGATAACGGGGACTCCCTGCTTTTTCAGCATCGCCTCAGGAGGTGTGGTGTGTGATTCCTGCAGCCGGGAAGCACAAAGGCTCTTTCCCCTCTCTCTTCGGGAACTTGAGGTGCTGCAAGCCCTCGTTGACACCCCCCTGGGGTATGGAGTAAAGTCCTCTCAGGAGGACCGGAAGGCTTTTGAGGTCCTCGATGTTCTCGTTGCTCAGTACCTCTCGTACCAGGGTGAGCGGAAGATTCCGGATTTTTCTTCTTTTCTGGGTCGTGAGCTCTCATGGTAATGCGTCGTGTCAGGAAAATCCGCATCCCTGTCCACCGTCTTGAAGTGGGGACGGTCATCCCCTTCACGCTCCTTGACGAGAGAGACCAGGTACTGCTCTTTCGGGGGCAGACCGTTACCAAGGCCTTCCTTGAGCGTCTCAGGCGCCGGGCCATGACTACTGTAGTGGCGGAGGTCGTGGAAGAGGTTCGGGAGGAAGCGGCGAAAGAGGATGTGTCCCTCGAAGTGAAGATGAAGACGCTTTCCTGCCTTGAGGACACCATGCACGGCCTTGCGCAGGGGCGCCACGTTTCCCTTGAGCCGCTTGAAGAGCAGGTAGGAGCCATCCTTGAAGAAGTTCGGGCCCACGAGGAGCTTGTTATCCCCATCGTTCAGCTGAAACGGCATGACGACTTCACCTTCACGCACTCACTCAACGTGGCCATTATTGCCCTCTTCATCGGGAAGTTTCTGGGCCTTGGGCGGGAAGACCTCGCGCAGCTTGGTCTTGGGGCGCTCTTCCACGACCTTGGGAAGCTCAAAATTCCCCCAGAAATCCTTCGCAAACCTTCTGCCTTAAGCGACGACGAGTGGCGGATTATCCGTGAACATCCTCTGGTGGCCAAGAATCTCCTTGACAACCAGAGAGCCCTTGAGGATCTTGTCAAATTCGTTCCCCTTGAACACCACGAGCGTCTTGATGGCAGTGGCTATCCCCTTCGGCTTGGAGCGGAGGCCATTCACCTTTTTTCCCGGATTGTGGCTGTGGCCGATGTGTACGAAGCCCTCACCTCGCAGCGCCCATATCGGAAACCTATGCCGGTGGCCGAAGCCGTAGAGTACCTTATGGGGAATGCTGGGTATAGACTCGACGAAAGGGTGGTTCGCGTCTTTGTCGCGCACCTTTCCCCGTATCAGGTGGGGGATGTGGTCCGTCTCTCCGATGGTCGGGAAGCAGTGGTGAGCCGTCTCAATCCCGTTTTGCCTTTCCGCCCCTGTGTGGCTGTCCGGGTACCCGATGGGAGGGGAGGGTACATCACCGAAGAAATCGACCTTGCCAGGTCCTTGACGCTCACCATTGTTGAGGAGCTCTCGATGAAGAGCCGCGTCCTCCTCCCCTCGTGAGTTCTCCGATGAGTTCCCTCACTCGGGTGAAGACCTCTTCCCGGTTCCCAGGGGTAAGGAGGAACCGCATGGTTCCGGGCCGGGCAAAGAGTTCCTGAACCTCGGGGATTTCGGGGAATCGGGAGGTAGCCAGGAGGAGTTCCGCCTCCTTCCAGAGAGTGTCGAGGAGTTTCCGGAAGTTCCGGGAGAAGAGCTCCATTTTGCCGATTTCGTCGACGAGGAGTGCTGCCCTCTGCTCCAGAGCATCCTCAAGCTCGGGGAGCACCAGGCGCTCGAAATCTTCAACGAACACCGCGTATTCCCCCACCCGCAGAGGTGAGGTCCCTCCCTTTGCAGCCAGCACACTGCGTTTCCCCGAAAGGGTGACAATCCAGAAACCGGTCCGCACGCGTCCTTCGCGGATTTCTTCGGTGTAGAAGCCGCGGAAAAGCCCGGGGAAGTGCTCGGCCACGCGTTTCACCAGGGTGGTCTTCCCCACCCCTGGCCGCCCGAGAATCACAAGACGGGTCATCTTTACGCCTCCTCCATTTTCCAGTATAGTACTCCTTGATGGGAGATTTCATCAAATTCCTGGGAACAGCGGGAGCACGTTTTGTGGTCACGAGGCAACTCCGAGCTTCCGGAGGTGTGTGGATTGCCTTCCAGGGCACTGCCCTGCACCTTGATCCTGGACCCGGTGCACTGGTGCGGGCCCTTTCCAGTAAGCCTCCCCTGGATCCGGCGACGCTATCGGGAGTTGCGCTTTCCCACCGGCACCTCGACCATTCTGGGGACCTCAACATCATCGTTGAGGCCATGACCCAGGGAGCCACGAGAGTCCGGGGACACCTCTTTGTGCCTCAGGATGCCTTAGAAGGAGAACCCGTGATTTTCCGGTATCTTCGGGAACACCTTGAAGGTCTCCACATCCTTGTTGAGGGAGGGGAGTACACCCTGGGGCCTCTTCGTTTTGCGACCCCTCTTCGCCACGTTCACGGGGTTGAAACCTACGGCTTCAAGTTCTTTTTCCCCCAGGGGGTGGTTGCCTTCGTCACCGACACCCAGTTCACGGAGAAGCTGTTCTCCGCCTATGCCGGAAGCGACGTTCTGGTCATCCACACCCTGCGGCTTGAGAGGAGCGACCATCCGGATCTTTTGCACCTGAGCGTTCCTGATGCTGAACTCCTCATCAGGGAGATTCGTCCGCGTCTGGCCATTCTCACCCATTTCGGGATGACGATTCTCCGCAAGAAACCCTGGGAAGTTGCCGAGCGCCTTTCAGAGCGGTGCGGGGTTCCCACCGTTGCTGCCCACGATGGCCTTGTCCTTGACCTTGGGAGTCTCTCGGTCAGAAGCGGGAAAGCCCAAGGTACAGGCGGCTGAGGAACACGGAAAGGTAGGCGAGAATCCCGCCTCCAAGGAACGTGTTGATGGCAACCCCGGCAAAGGAGAGGAAGCCAAAGGCCCAGAAGAGAAGGTACCCCACGACGAGGAAGAAGAGGGCCACCACGGTGAAGGTGAAACACTCACCGAGGTTTTCCACAGCGAGCTGGAAGCTCCGGCGAATTCCCGAGAAAGGATCGTCCCCCTCGACCACGACTGCCGGGATAGTGAACATCAGGAGAAACCCAAACACAAGCCCCGGGAAGAAGAACCAGAAGGAAAAAAAGCCCACGAGGAACCCCACAACAAGGGCTGTGAAGAACACCTCGGGGAATCTCCGGGAGAACATGGAGAATGCCCGCCTGAAGCTCACCTCTCCCCGGACCTCAAAATCCCAGAGGAGGAAAGTGATGAAACCCAGGGTAAGGAGTGCCAGAAACAGGGCAAAGAGGATGAGGAGGATACCCACCCCCCACTGGAAGAGGAAAATAATCCGGGAGAGCCCCCGGTCCCACACGAGGAAGCTGGCCACGCTGGCGAGAAAGGCCGAGGGAAGGGCGTACAGAATCGTCTGGGGGTACCGCGCGAGGAAGTCGAAGCTTTTCCGCATTTCACGCCAGAGGTCCACCGTTCCCATATCCACCTTCCTCTCTCTTTTTCCTAATCTTATCCTCTTTTCCCGGGATAAGCAAGGAGGCCTTTCTCCTTTGGCGCTTCTGGAGTAGAATGGAGGAAAAAACGGGGGAGGGGAGAAAGTGGGAACGTTTCTGCGGATTGTGGGTATTGTGGTGATGTGCCTTGGTGTGGTCCTGGCCGTCTTCACCGTTATCGGTGTCCGGGGATGGATGGGGTTTCTTGCCCAATCCACCCCCCCAGGAGGACCCTCCTTTGTCCCACCCTTTTCGGACCTCGTCTGGGCAGGAGGTTTTGGAGGAGTTCTCGGGGGATTTGGACTTTTCGTCGGCGGGGCATCGCTTTTCTGTCTTGGCACCATCTATAACGAAGTACGGTCACTCAGAGGTCGATAGAGAGGAGGATGGCGATGGGGAAGAGGATAGTCATCATCGGTGGTGTTGCTGGCGGGCCGAAGGTGGCGGCAAAACTCCGCCGTCTGGATCGGGATGCGGAAATCGTCATCATCGAGCGGGGGAAGTTTCTTTCCTACGCAGGTTGCGGGCTTCCGTACTATGTGAGCGGTGAGGTGAAGGAGTACCGGGAGCTCATGGAAACCCCGGTGGGGGTCCTTCGAGACCCAGAATTTTTTGAGAAATCCAAGGGCATCAAGGTCTACAACCGCACTGAGGCGATCCGGATTGACCGGGAGAGGAAAGTCGTTGAGGCCCGGAGGATTGACACCGGCGAGATGCTCTCTTTCCCCTATGATTACCTTGTTCTTGCCACCGGGGCAAAGCCCTCTTTCCCACCGATTAAAGCGGTGGACCTGGAACATCCCGACGCCGCTATCAGCGCAAGAGACCTCGGGCACGTGTACACCCTCCACGGGATTGAGGATGCCGAGGCTATCCGCTGGACTATTAAAGAGAAACTCGCCAAGAAAGCTGTGATTATCGGTGGAGGGCTCATCGGGATGGAGATGACCGAAAGCCTCGTGAAAAGTGGGCTTGAGGTAACGGTCATCGAGGTTCTTCCCGAGATTCTCCCTATCCTCGATGAGGATATGGGCATTCTGGTGCGGCGCTACTGCCAGTCCCAGGGTGTGACGGTGAGGGTTGGGGAGCGGGTGGAGGTCCTCGAAGGACAGGGGGGTGTAGTGAAGCGGGTGATCACCGACAAGGGGGCTTATGAGGCGGACCTCGTCATTGTGGCCACCGGTTTTCGCCCCAACACCGACCTTGCTCAGCGGGCAGGTCTTGCCATTGGAGAAACAGGTGGCATCAAGGTTGACTGCTTCATGCGCACAAGTGACCCATGCATCTTTGCCGTTGGGGACTGTGTAGAGATCGAGCACCTTGTCTGTGGAAAAGCAGCCTACATGCCCATGGGGTCTTTGGCCAACAAAGAAGGGCGTGTGGCGGCCATCAACATCGCTGGGGGCAACGAAGTCTTCCGCGGTGCTCTGAATTCGGTGATCTTCAAGCTCTTCGAGTACACCATTGCCCGCACCGGTCTTACTGTGCGCCAGGCCCAGGAGCTCGGGTATGACCCGGAATATGCCCTTGTTCCTGCTCCGGACAGGGCGCACTACTTCCCCGGGGCAAAACAGGTCATCACGAAACTCGTCGCCGATCGGCGAAGCGGAAAACTCCTCGGAGCCCAGATTATTGGACGTGGGGAAGTGACAAAGAGTATCTACGCCATAGCCACGGCCCTCTACTATGGTGGTGTGGTCGAGGACCTCTCGAACCTCGACCTTCCCTATGCCCCTCCCTATGCCTCGGCGATTGACAACATTTGTGTGGCGGCGAATGTCCTGCGGAACAAGCTCGAGGGGAGAATGGTGGGCATTTCGCCCCATGAGGTGGAACGGAAAAGAAAGCGGGGAGACGATTTCATCCTCCTTGACGTGCGCACTCCCAAAGAGTACGAGAAAGTCCGCATTCCCGGGAGCACTCTCATCCCTCTGGGGACGTTGCCGCAGAGACTCGGGGAGCTCCCGAAGGACAAGGAGATTGTCACGTTCTGTGCGGTGAGCCTGCGGGGGTATGAAGCCTCGCTCATTCTGCGGCATGCGGGGTTCAGGGACGTCAAGGTTATGGATGGAGGGATTGCCTGCTGGCCCTATGAGCTTGAGCCATAGGTGGTTGATTGTCCCTGTAGTGTGCGGGGTGGGGTTCGCCATGGTCTTTCTGTTCCTTGCGCTTTCCCCACCCCGTTCTCCCGAGGAGGAGGTGGATCAGGAAGCCCTCCCGGAAGAAACCCCCGTTTCCTTCCCCATCCAGAGCGAGGGAGTCCGGATCCGGGGCTGGGAGCGGGGTGTGCTCCGTTTTGTCCTTGAGGCTCAGGCTATGGAGCTTGACAAGGGTGGGACTTTGGGGAAGTGTTCAGGGGGAGTGCGCATCCTCGTTTTTGAGGATGATGGGGAGCTTCGGGCAACGCTTGAGAGTCATGCCGCCGATGTGAACCTCCTGCGCAAGAACGTGAGACTCCGGGGGAATGTGGTGGTGACGTCCTCTTCGGGAGACCGCCTTGAGACCGAAGAGCTCTTCTACTTTAGCTCCGAAAAGACCATCCAGACCCGTTCCCCGGTCCGGGCGTACTTCAAGGAACACTTCTTGGAGAGCGAAGGCTTTGCAAGCGACGTGGACCTGACGCACCCAGAGTTCTTCCGTGTTATCCGGGGTACATTTCGTCTGGAATCCGCTTCTCCCTGAAGAGGATTTCCGGGGTCAGCACGCCTTCCCGGTAACGGCAGAATGCGGGAGGGTGAGTTTTCAGGTTTGCTAAAAGCCGGTCGGTGAGGCGCCAGGCTTCCTGGATGAACGAGGAGTCAGGAAAGAGCGTCCGGTCGTGGTGCAGGAAATCGTAAAGGATTTTCTCGTAGGCTTCTGGAGTACTGGCCTGGAACGCTCCTGAGTAGGTGAAATTCAGCGTCACCGGAGTGGATTCGAGCTCTCTCTGGGGCTTCCGCACTGAGACCACAAGGTCAATCCGTTCCTCAGGCTGGATTTCGATGAGAAGCCGATTTGGCGGTGTGACCACAGAGTGGAAGAGGACTTCGATGAACGAGCGTTTCTGGGCCGTTTTTTTGCCACTTGCCACATAAAAGGGCACCCCTCTCCAGCGTTCTGTATCGAGGAAGAGTGGAAAGAAAAAGAAGGTCTCCCGCAGGGATGAGGGATTCCGAACCTCTTCCCGGTACCCCGCGTACTGCCCGAGCTGCACCTCATGACTCTCAGGAAGGCGCACCTGAGAGAGTAACCTTGCCCGTTCCCGGGAAAGCTGGAGGAAGAAACGGGTACACTCCTTCTGGTCCTCAGCGCACAGAGGAGGGATATCGACGGCAAGAAGGGTGAAAAGCTGCAAGAGGTGGTTCTGGAAGATGTCCTTGATTGCCCCGGTCTCCTCATAGAAGGCCCCCCGTTCCCCAACACCCTCCTCTTCGAAGACCCCAATATGGACTTCCTGGACGAACTCCCGGGAAAGAAGCCGCTCAATAAAAAGATTCTCTGCCTTGAGCACCACGAGGTTCTGAACAGTGCCTTTGCCCAGGTAGTGGTCCACGTAGAAGATGTGCTCTTCGGGGAAAACGCTCTTTAGACTCTCCTCAAGGGCAAGGAAATCCCGTTCGTCTCTCCCGAAAGGTTTTTCCAGGGCCACGAAGAGGTCTTTGGGGTTTCTTCCCTGCACGAGAGCCTCGATGCAGTGAAGGGCATCCCGGTAGAGGGAGGGGAGGGTGGCGAGGTAGAAGTACAGGGGGCCGTTCCCAAGNAGGGGCGAAATCTTCAGAGCAAGCTCCCCGGGGTTCTCGAGGTCCCCCTGAACGTACGTGAGGCGCTCAAGGAGGGGAGAGGGGCGGGGAAGTAGCTGAGCGACAAAGGCCCGGTACGAGGCGTGGTCTTTGAAGCGGCGCCCCAGGGCCACAACGGTGAACTCCTGCTCTGCCGAAAGCGTGGCCAGGGCAGGGAGGATTTTTCTGGTGAAGAGGTTGCCTGTAGCTCCGAAGAACACAAGGGTCCGCATCAGGATCACATCCTGATGAGCATTGCCCGGGCCGGAGCTCCATCCCCTCCCCGGATTTTCAGAGGAAGAGCGATGAAGAAGTACACCCCGGGGGCGATATCGCGCAGGAGTAAACCTTCGACCACGACGAGACCATTCTCAAGCAGTATCCTGTGGGTAGGATGACCTGGCTGGTCCCGCTCAACCCCCAGGGCATCGATGCCCACGCCTTTGAGTCTTTTCTCCACCAGAAAGTAAGCCGCTCCCTCACTGAGGTACACGAAGTCCTCCCGGGAGAGGTCACTGAAGGAGTTCTCGGTTTTGAGGAGGACAAAGTGTCCCTCGGGTAACACCGGTTCAAAGGGTTTCAGGTCCTCCTCGGTAATCACNGGACGGTGGCGGATTTCAAGGACCACCGCAGGACCCATGCAAGAGGAGAGGGGAATCCGGTCGATAGAGATGTCGGAAGGGAGCATGTGCAGGGGGGCATCCATATGGGTTCCAGTGTGGGTGTCAAGCACAAGACGGGTTTCGTTGGCCCCCTCAAGAAGAGTCCGAATACGCTCAATTTTTGGTCTTCGTTCTCTCTNTCCCCCGGTAGGTGGGCATGTCCTCAGAAATCTCNAGGGANATGTCAAAGATTTCCATANTCTTNCCTCCTNTCAGGGAGCNTAAATCATCTTGACCGTCATCCCTCCNTCGACCACCAGGTTNGTTCCGGTGATGAATCCCGAAGAGGGNGAGGCGAGGAATACNCAGGCCGCTGCGATNTCTTCTGGAGTTCCCACACGCTGTGCGGGATGCTGCAGGTGGTCAATGGGNCGCAGCTCNGGTTCCCGGCGNAGNGCNCTCTTTTTCCAGNGTGAGGTTTCAATCCACCCCGGGCTTATGGCGTTGACCCGGATTTTGCGTTCTCCAAGGGAAATAGCCAGGGCGTGGGTGAGGGCGAGAACTCCACCCTTTGAGGCCGAATAGGCTTCGGTGTGGGGCTCGGACATGAGCGCCCGGGTTGAAGCGATGTTGATGATGGCCCCGCCTTCTCGAAAGAGGGGGAGAAGGTGTTTGGTGACGAGGAAAATACCTTTGAGATTCGCTCCGAGGACTCTGTCCCATTCCTCTTCGGTGAGTTCCTCGAGGGGTTTGCCAATGAAAATCCCCGCATTGTTCACCAGAACATCCACTGCATGAGCTTCCCGTTCCACTGCTTCCCTGGCCCTCCGGACTTCGGGTTCTTTTGAAACGTCACAGACCACCGGAAGCAGTCGGTCCCTCCATTCCGCCCATTCTTCCCAAAGTTCCCGAAGGGCTTCCTCGTCCACATCCCACACCGAGACCCAGGCATGGGCCAAAAGAAAGGCCTGTGCCACGGCCTTGCCTATTCCCTGGGCCCCACCGGTCACCACCACGTTTTTCCCAGAGAAATCATACGTGAACATGAACATCATCTCCCTGCAGGAGCTTTTTCATTTCCAGGGCGTTCCGCACTGCAAAGTCCCGGTAACAGTTGTTGAACATCACAAAGACTTCGGTTTCCGCTGGGAACCGGGAGAGGATTTTCTCCCGCCATTCCCGAAGCTCTTCGGTGGAATAGAGGTAGCGGAATTTCTCCCACACCGGAAGGTTTTTCGTCTGCCAGGCTTCTTTGTTTCTCCCGTGGAAACGTACCACCGCTACAGAGCTCGTTTGCTCACAGAGTGGAGGGACCGTCCAGGGGAGGTCGGGCTCATCAACGCACACAAAGGAGAAGTTGAGGTCCCTGAGGAGGTTCAGGGTACGGGGAAGATTTACCGGGGCAACCCAGCTTCGGTGGCGAAACTCAATGGCTACAGTGTGGCCTTCGGTGTGGTGCCGCAACCACCGGAGGTATTCCTGGGTTTTCTCCTCCGGGCGAAACCAGGGAGGGAACTGAAAGAGGATGTACCC
>APCU01000014.1 GCA_000347575.1 Candidatus Caldatribacterium saccharofermentans OP9-77CS
AAAGGCTCCAGGAACAGAAACTTCCTCCTCTCACTCTTGAGGATGAGAATCTCCCTCTTCCTTCAAGCACCTCAACGAAAGCCTCAAGGCGCGTGCGGAGCTGCTCCGGAGCGTTGTGTCGCCGGTCGAGGTGGTCACCGTCAAGGAGAAGTACCGGATACCCTGCCTCGAGGAGTTTTTCCCGAAGAAGCACAACCATTCCCTGGCTCTGGCGGCACCCCCACTGGGTGAACTGGATGGCTCCTTCGGCATCGTACCGTTTCAGTGCCTCGAGAATTCCCGGTATGCGCCCCCAGGAGGTGGCCAGGGTTTCACTGGCCCAGAGAATCTTCCGCGCCAGGGACTTCAGGGGCGAAGAGGGGGAGAGTTCCTCGGGGAAAGGTGCTGTGAACTCCTCGTACACCACTCCAAGGCCGAGTTTTTCAAGGAGGACCGGGAGTTCGCCTGAGTAGAAGGGCTTGAGGTGGAGCCAGACAAGGCGATGTGGCAGGATTTTCGATGGTTTTGAGAGTTCCTCCTTCAGGCGCTCGGCAAAGCGGAGTGATGTCTCCTCACCCAGGAATTCGTAGTAGTACGGGAGGTAGTCGAGGTTTTTGGTTGGGGGAAGGAGCATTCGGTCTTTCCTCTGGCGCAGTGCCTCGACTTCAAGGAGAATCTCCCGGGTCCTGTTGGAGAAAAAGAAGGGTTCATCCCACACAAAGCGAACGCGCCATTCCCTTTCCAGGCATCTGGCGATATTGGTGAGCTGTTCGGCGACGTACCTTTCCGCATCCCGGGTCCACCGCTTTGGGACATCAACGAGGAAGAGGGGAACGTTCCAGATTTCCCGGAGTACCTCAAAGAACCCTACCGTCCCGTGGCAGATGCTTGAGGTAGCGAAGAGGAAGTCCGGTCGGGGGAAGAACTGAAGCAAGCTCATGCCGATGCTCCCCCGGTGGTAGCTACAGAGGTCCTGGGAGAACCAGGCCTTCTCGGCTGCAGCAAGAGGAAGCTGGACAAAATGCAGGGCAGCGACGAGTCCAGTGGCGATTTCGGGGTAGAAGGGGATGAGGTGGGCGGCGTGGAGGAACTCCGAAGGGAAGAAGAGACTGGCCCAGGCGATTTTTCCTCGTCTTCCATAGAGGTTGCGGATGGTGTGAATGGTCACCTGATAGGAGAATTGCGGAAGCGTTGGGTTAGGGTGTTTCCGGCGAAGCC
This sequence comes from Candidatus Caldatribacterium saccharofermentans OP9-77CS, assembly GCA_000347575.1. Lineage (GTDB taxonomy): Bacteria > Atribacterota > Atribacteria > Atribacterales > Caldatribacteriaceae > Caldatribacterium > Caldatribacterium saccharofermentans. Next base: position 1,198 of record APCU01000014.1, read on the forward strand.
ACCACTCATACGCTCCAAGGCACCGGAAGAGCGTTCTCCGCTCAAGAAGGAAGCGGAGAATCCGCAGAAGCGCTGGGGAAATGTCATCCACGGAGAATCATCTCCCGGAAAGCATCAAGTCGCGTTTCCCACTGAGGGAAGGACGAAGTGGTGTCGTGTTCAAGGCAAAGCACAGGAAGACCAAAACTTCGCCTGAGAAGCCCGATTTCGTAGAGTTGAAAGTCGCAAAACTTGGAGAAAACTATCACCACTCCGCGAAGGCCAAGGGTGTCACAGAGTTTTTTGAGCGCTATCCTCCGCGCGGAACCGGAGAACCACGGGCAGGGAAGGCGGTGGAGGAGGAGGCGTGTCAGGTCTTCAAGAGGAGATGCAGTAAGGAGCAGAGGTTCTTCGCCAAGAAGAAACCGGTTTTCGGGAAGATCCGGGAAAACCAGGAACCCTTTCTCCTCAAGAAGGGGCAAAAGCGCGTAGGCGAAATGCGAGCCCGAAAGCAGAAGAGGAATACGGTTCGACGCTCCACGGCGCTCTTCCCATTCCCTAAAGAACGCTTCCCGCTGTCTGAGCGTTTCCTCCAGGGTCTGCCTTAAAGACGCAGTGAATTCTGAAAAGGAGCGGCCACTCTGTGCCAGGAGTTCTCGGGCAAGCTCATTCAGGTTTTCGGTCAGCCATCTCAAGGCGATTTCTCCAGGCAGGGCGGGAACGTCAAGGGGAAAGACCGGAACGGAAAGGGCCCTGAGGATTTCATAGGTTCTCCGGGAGGCGTCACATGTGAGGGGGACAACAAACCCTGAGAGCTCCCTGTGGTTCAGGGCCCAGCTGATGAAGGTCTTGCAGAGCGCACAGAAGGGAACAGGAAGGGAGGAGAACTGGGGGCTTGAGAAATCCGGTTTGAAGAATATGGCCTTGAAACCACAGGCTTCAAGGAGCTCCTGAGGGACATAGCGGCAGAAATACCCCAGAGTGCGCATTTCAGAAGACGAACGCCCAGAGAATTGCCCAGAGTGTGAGTCCAGCAAGGACAAAGGGGAACACCACAAGCAGCGCCCAGCCGAAGAGGAGGATGCCGAGGAGGAAGAGGAAAAGAAACGCCAGGCTTCCCAGGAAAAAGGGGAGGAAAAAGGGAAGGGTATGGAAGAGGATGGTAAAGAGCGCCACAAGGAATACCAAAACAATGAGCGACCACAAGATGCGGATCAGGAGTTTTCACCTCCTTCAGCGAGGTCTCTCAGGAACCGTTCCAGGTTCCGTGAGGCAAAGTCAGGAGGCAAAAACTGGGAGAGGATGGTTGCTGCCTTGACCTCTCGTCCCCAGAACTTCTCGTTGAGCTCTGGGTTTTCGGAAAGCTTTGTCCCTTCAAGGGCAACCCCGAGGAACGCCCCCCGGGAAAGGGCATAGGCGTAGCAGGGTGAGGAGAGCTCAGGGTCCAGAGCAACGGAAACCCCCCGTCCCGCTGGTCCCAGGGTGACGGAGAGATTCCCTCCAAGGACCACGTACCCCCCGAGATAGCGCCTCCAGAGCTGCCCGGCGCATGATGAAAAGGATGATGTCCTGAGACTGGATGCCCACCTGAATCCCAAGGTTTACCCCCTGAAGGGTGTAGAATGCTGGTCCAAAGAAGGTTTTTCGGTCCTCGCCCCGCGCAAAGACCACCCCTTCACCCCGAGCGATGCCCACAAAGAACCCAGCTCGTTTCACTCCAGGGAAAATCGCAATGCTCTGAGCGTTCTCAAAAAGGGGCAGGAGAACCCGACGATCAAGGGAACGGGAGAGTTCGTAGAGGACTTCAATAGAGCGGTTGATGAGGTCTTCTCCGGGAGAGAGGGCGAGAGCCTGGGAGGCACAGAGAAAACACAAAGCTCCAAAAAGCGCAAAGAGCTTCATGCTTCGTACTCCTTCTCCGAAGTGGCCTGGGTAAGGAGGTACTTCATCACCTTTCCAGTGACCGTCTGGGGGAGTCCGGGGACGATTTCCACAAGACGTGGCACCTTGTGAGGGGGAAGGTGTTTCCGACAGAAATCCACGATTTCCCGGGGTTTGAGGGAGACTCCTTCCTGGGGCACGATGTAGGCTTTCACCATCTCTCCCCGGAGCTCTCTCTTGACGCCTACCACTGCGGCCTGTGCCACTCCGGGAAAGCCAAGGAGGACCTCCTCAACTTCCTGAGGGTACACGTTGAAACCGGAGACAATGATGACTTCCTTCTTTCGCCCTTCGATATAGAGAATTCCCCGCTCATCCATTCTCCCCAGATCCCCTGTGCAGAACCATCCCTCCCGAAAGGCCCGGGCGTTCTCTTCGGGGTTGGCGAAGTACCCGGGGGAGATAGGGTCTCCGGCAAGGAGGATTTCCCCAACCTCGTTCGTCCCCAGGTCTTCTCCTGCGTCGTTGACGATTCGCAGGCGTATGGCACTGATGACCGGTCCTGCAGAACCGGGGACACGCACCTCAGGAGAGGGATTCACGGCTACCACCGGAGAAGCTTCGGTAATGCCATATCCTTCAATGATGCGGAGCCCAAAGGCCTCCTCAAAGGCCTCCCGCACCCTTGAGGGCAGCGCATCGCCCCCGCAGATGAGAAGCCGCAGGGGGTAAAGATCGAAGGAGGTCTTTCGCCGGGCGCCGGTGAGAATGGAGAACATTGCCGGAACGCCGAGGAAGACAGTGGACTGGTCCTCCCGCAGGGCGGCGATGAGCTCTTCAAGGGGATACAGGGAGGGGACAATGGTGAGCGTCATGCCCTTCATGAGGGGGAGGAGATAGGCGATGGAGAACCCAAAGACGTGGAACATGGGCAAAACCCCAAGCATCCGGTCTTCAGGGGAGATATCGACGAGGTCGAAGCAACTATCGATGTCGGAGAGGATGTTCCGGTGAGTGAGCATGACGAGTTTTGGCATTCCCGTGGTTCCCGAGGTGCAGAAGAGGGCTGCCACGGGGCTTTCGAACTCTGGAAGGGGTATGGAAGAGGGGAGGAAGGTCGAGGGGTAGGAAATTTCTCCGTTCTCTCTCAGGATGGCGCAGGGAACGTCCTGGTCTTTGAGGGGAGTTTCACGGAGGAGGAACTGCGCCGAGGCGGCATGGAGGATGTTCACCTGCATGTCCTCCGGGGTACGGGGAGAGAGGGGAATGGGAATGACGCCAAGAGTAAGCGCGGCAAGGTAGAATCGAAGGGCATGCCAGCTGTTCCCGATGGCCGTGACCACCCTTGTCCCGGGCCGTATTCCAGCCTGTTGCATAGCCGCTACTTCCTGGGCGATGATTCCAGGGAGGTCCCGGTACAGTATCCGTGTCCCCCGGAAGGAAATGGCAACTTTCCCCCGGTAGTCTCTGCTCATCTTCTCCAGACGTTCAGGAATGGTTTCTAACATGGTTCCTTTTTTCTCCTTTTTGCTTCCATTGTAGCACAAACCCGGGAGTGGGTGACAAACCGGGAGAGTTGTGGTATATTTCCTCCAAAATAACAGGACATGTTGCCTGTCATGGAGGATCGGAAGGTTACCTATCTGGTACAGGGAAACAGGGGTTCCTGTCACGGTATCCCTCTCCTTGGCTTCGTGCTCTGCCTTGCTGAAATGGCTGATTTTGTGGACCATCGGCTTTTCGAGCACCACCTGAAGGTTGCCTATCTTGCCTTTCGCCTCGGAGAAGTTCTGAGGCTTTCGGAACGGTCCCTCTGGAATCTCCTCCTCGGGGGTCTTTTGCACGATATCGGGGCGTTCTCTTATCAGGAACGTCTGGATGCGCTTCACTTTGAATTCCACAACCCCCATCGCCACGCCTTTGTGGCCTATACCCTTCTTAGAGATTTTGACCCGTTTGTGTCACTTGCAGAAGTTATCCGTTTCCACCACGTTCCCTGGGAAGAAGGCCGTGGCAGGGGTGTTCCTTTCGAAAGCCATGTGGTGCACTTTGCTGACCGGGTGAGTATTGTGTGTTCCTTTCGGGAGGACCCTCTGGGGGAAATCTGGGAGAAGGAACCTTTCCTCCGGTCCTTTGTCCCCCGTCTCTTCCATCCAGAGATTTTCGAGGCTTTCCGGAAACTTCTCTCCAGGGATTACGTGTGGCTTGACCTTGCTTCGTCCCACCTTCGCCGCATCGTGCATGACCTTGTTCCTCCGGGGAAATTGTGCCTGAATACAGAGGATTTCCTCCGCTTTTGCCGGATCATTGCTCACCTTATCGATTTCCGGAGCGCATTTACGGCTACCCATTCCGCCGGGGTGGCATATGTAGCTCGCAGGCTTGGGGAACTCACCGGACTCCCACGAGGAAAGCATGAGCTGCTTTTTGCGGCAGGGCTTCTCCATGACCTGGGGAAAATAGCCATACCGGTAGAAATTCTCGAAAAACCTGGGCCACTGACTGAAAAGGAAATGCGCATCATGAAATCCCACGCCTACTACACTTTTGCGGCTCTTTCCTGGATTCAAAACCTGAAGGACATTGCTTTGTGGGCTTCAGAGCACCACGAACGGTGCAATGGTCGGGGGTATCCTTTTGGAAGAACAAAGGAAGAACTCCTCTTTGAGTCGAGGGTTATGGCTGTTGCCGACGTCTTTACGGCGTTGTCCGAAGACCGTCCTTACCGGCCGGCCCTGAGGCCCCAGCGTGTTCGGGAAATCCTCGAAGATATGGCGGCTTCGGGAGGTCTGGATACCGATATCGTGGCGATGCTTCTGGACCACTTTGACGAGATTCGTGCTTCCTGCAGGGAGGTTCAGGAGCAATCAGCCCTGGAGTATGCGGCTTTTCGTCAGGAAATCGTCCGGTTCGCAGGATAGGGGGTGTGCTCTGTGGCGCTTGTGTGGTCGGATACGTTCTCGGTGGGTGTGGCGGTGATTGATGAGCAGCATAAGGAGCTCTTTGCCCGGACCAATCGCCTCCTTGAAGCCTGTCAGGAAGGAAAGGGAAAGGAGGCTGTTCGGGAGACTCTGGCCTTCCTTGGAGAATACGTGAGGACCCACTTTGCTACCGAGGAAAAGCTCATGGTGCAGTACGGGTATCCAGGATTTGCTGCTCACAGGAAGCTCCACGAAGGTTTCACCGAAGCTTTCCTGGGACTTCAAAAAGAGGCTGAAAGAAACGTGGGTGTTGCTCTCGTTACTCAGGTGAATAAAACGGTGGTGGACTGGTGGGTGAACCACATTCTGAAGGTGGATAGAGAACTCGGGGCGTTCTTGCGGACAAAAATGGGTGCGTGACGGAATACGCCCGGGTCCGTCTCAAGAAAGGAAAAGAAAAGCGGGTACTTCTGGGCCATCCCTGGGTGTACCGTACGGACGTTGAGGTTCTGCGGGGTCCGGCAGATCCCGGGGATGTCGTGCTTTTAGAGAATCACCGCGGGAAACCCCTTGCCCTGGGGTATTACAACCCGAATTCGGTCATCGCTGTTCGGGTGCTGACCCAAAACCCCAAAGAGCGCATCGACCGGGACTTTTTCCTCCGCCGGATACAGCAGGCTCTCGAGCTTCGCCTGAAGCTTTTTCGAGAAGCAACAACCAATGCCTTTCGTGTGGTTTTTGCCGAGGCGGACCTCCTCCCCGGGCTCATTGTGGACCGGTTTGCCTCTCTGCTTGTGGTGCAGTTTCTCACCCTTGGGATGGAAAAAAGAAGAGGAGACATCGTGGAGGTGCTTGAGGATCTCCTACATCCTGGGGGGATTTACGAGCGGAGCGATGTGGAGGTCCGCAAGAAAGAGGGCCTTGAGGAGTGTGTGGGGTGGATTCTCCCGGGTGGGAGTCCAGAGGTGGTCATCAAGGAGAACAATCTTGCCTTTTTCGTAGACGTTGCTCGGGGTCAGAAGACGGGGTACTTCCTGGATCAGCGGGAGAACCGCCTGAGCCTTCGCCGCTACGTCCAGGGGGCACGGGTTCTTGATTGTTTCTCGTATACCGGGGGGTTTGCCATCCATGCGGCGGCTTTTGGGGCGAAAGAGGTCCTGGGGCTTGACATCTCTGAAAGCGCTGTAGCCCTTGCCCGGGAAAACGCTCGCCTGAACCGGCTGGAGGATCGGGTCCGGTTTGAGGTTGCCGATGTCTTCGAGGCCCTGCGGGAACTCCTCAAAAAAGGCGAGCGCTTTGACCTTGTGGTTCTCGATCCTCCTGCCTTCGTCAAGGGGAAGGAGGCCCTTGAGGGGGCGCTTCGGGGGTACAAGGACATCAATCTCCTGGCCATGAAGCTCCTCGTTCCTTCAGGGATTCTCGTCACCTGTTCCTGCTCATACCATTTTTCTGAGGAACTTTTCCTTGAAGTGCTCCAAGAGGCAAGTCAGGACGCCGGAAGGCGCCTGCAGATTCTTGAGCGGCGGGGACAGGCTCAGGACCATCCTGTCCTTGTGGGGTATCCTGAATCCCGGTACCTGAAGTGTTTCATCCTGCGAGTTCTGTGATATAGTAATGGAGCGTTGAGTATCCTTCTCTTGAAGGAGTGAGGTTGTGTCGCCTTTTCCTCAGTTCAGTGAGGCCGTGTCTTTAGCACTGCACAGCATGGTGCTTTTGAGTAAAAGCCGCACTCCCCTCACNGTGAAAGAGATGGCNGAAAAGACGGGCGCTTCCTTTCACCATCTGGCGAAGGTTTTCCAGCGCCTGCGCAAAGCACAACTTGTGGTGTCCACCCGTGGGCCTCGAGGGGGTTTCACGCTTTCCCGTCCCCCAGAGCGCATCACCCTTCTTGAAATCTATGAAGCCATTGAAGGGCTGGTCCCTGAGCGAATTTGCCTCCTTGGAGGGCCAGAATGTCCTTTCGGGGAGTGCATTTTCGGCGGGCTTCTTGGAGAGTTTGCCTATCGCTTTCGAGAGTATCTCGCCTCCCACACTTTAGAGAGCGTGTGTCACAAAGGGAAGGCCACGCAGAACCTGGAATAAAGCGGTCACAGACCATGGTTATATTCTAAAAACCTCACAGGAGGTGGTACCGTTGCCGGAGTTCGTGAACCCCTTCAGTGGTATGGTGCCCGGTCGGAAGATGACGAAAGAGGAGCTCATCCGCGCCATTCGTCTGAATCTCGCGGCTGAGGAAGAGGCTGTACATCTCTACATGGCGCATGCTGAAGCTACCGACCATCCTCTGGCCAAGAAGGTCCTCATCGATATTGCCAACGAGGAACGGGTCCATGCGGGGGAATTCCTGCGACTCCTTGAGATTCTCACAGGGGACGAGGGGGATTTCCTGGCGCAGGGAGCAAAGGAAGTCGATGACCTTGCTCGCTCATTCGGCCAGAGTACCCCGACTCTGGGGTCCCTGCGAGAGGAGGGAGGACAGTGAGCGGTTCGTACCTTGGTCGAGAGGATGCGCCTTTCGGGCAGGCCTTCTGGGAGTTGCTTGAGAAAACCGCCATTTCTGTGGCAAAGTCGGAGCTCTCGGGGCGAAGAATTCTCCCCCTTGAAGGTCCTTTTGGTCTGGGGTTTGCCTTTGTCCCCTTTGGGACGAAGCCGCTTGAAGAGGGGGTTCTTGTTGCCGGGGGACAGCCGCTTGTGGCGCTCGAGCAGACGTTCTCCTTAAGAAAACTCGACATTGCCCAGTTTGAGCGAAACGGTGTGACCCTGGACCTTGCGCCGCTTGTGGAGGCAGTGAGGAAAATTGCTTATCTTGAAGAACGGTTGATTTTTGAAGGATTCGGGGACTGTAGGGGTCTCTGCACGGCTTCCGGGGTTCTCGAGAGTTCGCTCTCTCCCTGGGACGAGCCGGGAAAAGCGGCTGAGGACCTCATTCGGGCCGTTTCCCTTCTTGATGGGGAAGGATTCCACGGGCCCTTTGCCCTGGCGCTTTCTCCAGGACGGTACAATCTCCTCCTTCGCCGTTACCCCGAAACGGCACAGATTGAGCTTGACCACATAAGGACCATTGTGGGTGACCGGGTGGTTAAAGCGCCATACCTGAAAGAAGGAGGGGTGCTCCTTGCGGTGAACCCGGTCTACGCCCGAATTCTCCTTGGTCAGGACCTTGAGGTTGGGTTCATCGGCCCGGATAAGGAGGGGTACCTCTTCTCCGTCTCGGAGAGCCTGACCCTTCTCCTTGCCGAACCCCGCTCGGTGTGTGTCCTTCGCTGAGACTGGCGGGGCCCTCCCCCGCCGGTCCTTCTGGAACTCCCTCTGCGCCTTGGCGATACCTCTCTGTGTTATAATGGTAACTGCCCTCTGGGCAATTCCTGAGGAGGAAACCGTATGCTTTCTCTCTTGAAAGAGGTATGGGCGAAGAAGGCCCAGGAGCGCATCATCCGGGAGCTCCAGAAGAAGTTCGTCGAGCCCATTAACGCTCTGGAGGAAAAGGTACGTGTGCTTTCGGACCAGGAGCTTTCCCGGAAAACCGAAGAGTTCAAAGAGCGCCTTGCCCGGGGCGAGACCCTCGATGACCTTCTCATCGAGGCCTTTGCCGTGGTGCGGGAGGTGGCTCGCAGGGTCGTCGGTATGCGCCCCTTTGACGTGCAGATCATGGGGGCGGTTGTGCTCCACCAGGGGAAGATCGCCGAGATGCAAACTGGAGAGGGGAAAACCCTGGTGGCCACCATGCCTGCCTACCTCAATGCCCTCACCGGACGGGGTGTCCATATCGTCACGGTGAACGACTACCTTGCCAAGCGCGACCGGTACTGGATGGGGCCGATTTTTGAATTCCTGGGTCTTTCCGTGGGGCTCATTCAGCATGAGTCAACACCTGAGGAGCGGAAGAGGGCGTACCGGTGCGATATCACCTACGGGACGAACGTCGAGTTTGGCTTTGACTACCTCAGGGATAACATGGCGCTGCGCAGAGAAGACGTGGTCCAGCGGGAACTCCATTACGCCATCATTGACGAGGTGGACTCCATCCTCATTGACGAGGCCCGGACGCCCCTCATCATCTCCGGTCCGGCAGAGGAAAATACCGAAATCTACTACAAGATCGACCGGGTGGTCCGGAAGCTCACCCCCAAAGAGGATTTCGACTTCGAGGAAAAAACCCGCTCGGTGTGGCTGACGGAGAAAGGCATCGCCAAAATCGAGAAGCTCCTCCATGTGGCGAATCTCTATGAGGAGACGGGAAAGGGAACCCTGGAGCACCTCGTGCGGCAGGCCCTCAGGGCGCACTACCTGTACAAAAGGGATGTGGATTATGTCGTGAAGGACGGCCAGGTCATCATCGTGGATGAGTTTACCGGTCGCCTCATGTACGGAAGGCGTTACAGCGACGGTCTCCACCAGGCCATTGAGGCAAAAGAGGGGTTGCAGGTAGCGAGCGAAAACCAGACCCTGGCCTCCATCACTTACCAGAATTACTTCCGGATGTACGAGAAAATCTGTGGCATGACCGGAACGGCGAAAACGGAAGAAGAAGAGTTCATCTACACCTATGGGATGCCGGTGGTGGTGATTCCCACGAATAAACCCCTTCGCCGGGTGACGCTTCCTGATGTCATCTACCGTACAGAGCGAGAGAAGTTTGAGGCTGTGGTCCAGGAGATTGAACGCCTGCACGCTTTGGGACGGCCAGTCCTTGTGGGGACGACCTCCATTGAGAAGTCAGAACGTCTGAGCGACATGCTGAAAAAGCGAGGTATCCCCCACGAGGTGCTGAATGCCAAGCACCACGAGCGGGAAGCAGAGATCATCGCTCAGGCAGGCCGCAAGGGGGCGGTCACCATCTCGACGAACATGGCCGGGAGGGGGACGGACATCCTCCTTGGGGGGAACCCGGATTTCCTTGCCAAGCGGAAGATGCGGGAGATGGGCTTTCCGGAACACGTTATTCTCCGCCTGAGTCTTGGCATTCCTGCCGATGATCCTGAGATGCACCATGCGAGAGAGGTCTACCGCGAGCTCTACGCGCGCTTCAAGGCAGAAACCGACAGGGAAGCTGAGGAAGTGAAAGCCCTGGGAGGATTGCACGTCATTGGTACGGAACGCCACGAGAGCCGTCGCATCGACAACCAGCTTCGGGGCCGTGCCGGGCGCCAAGGAGATCCAGGGTCGTCACAGTTTTTCCTTTCCCTTGAGGATGACCTTTTGCGGCTTTTCGTTCCGGAACGCCTGTCTTCTGTCATGGCTCGCTTCGGAATGGAGGAAGGGGTTCCCATCGAGCATCCTCTAGTCACCCGTCTTGTGGAGGCGGCTCAAAAAAGGGTCGAAGGGCACCACTTCAGCATCCGCAAAACCCTCCTCCAGTACGACGACGTTATGAACAAGCAGCGGGAGGTCATCTACGCCCAGAGACGGCGGGTGCTCTTTGAGGAGAACCTCCGACCCTTTGTGTACGATATGCTGGAGAAGGTCATTGATGACCTTGTTGAGGCTTACGCTCATGAGCGGGTGTATCCGGAGGAATGGGACCTCGAAGGGTTGAACCAGCGCCTGCGGCTCCTTTTCGGGGTAGAATTCCATCCCTCCGAAGAGGAGCGCCTGAAGCTCACTTCAAAAGACCTCAGAGAGAAGCTCTACACGAATCTGGTGCATCTCTATGAGCGCCGGGTTCAGGAGGTGGGTGATGAGGTCTTCCGTGATATTGAGCGCTATGTCCTCCTGCGGGTTGTGGATTACCACTGGAAGGACCACCTCCACAACATGGACCACCTTCGGGAGGGTATTGGACTCCGGGCAGTGGGCCAGAAGGACCCCTTTGTGGAGTACCAGCTTGAGGCCTTTGAGATGTTCCAGAACATGGTTGCTGCCATCCGGGAGGACGCCTTACGGTATCTCTTCCACGTCCGGGTGGTTCCCGAAAGGAAGCCCTCTTTCCAGAAGGCTTCGGAGAAGCCCCGACCAGTCTCTGTACCAAAACCTCAAAAGGTGCAGCGTAAAGTGGGCCGGAACGACCCCTGCCCCTGTGGGAGCGGGCTCAAGTACAAATACTGCTGTGGGAAAAAGTGAAAGGAGGAAGAACGATGCAGGTTGACCTCTCCGGGGACCTTACGCTCGTCCGAAAGAAACTCGAGGAAATCGGGGGGTATCTTTGAGGAGGAGAAGGTTCCGGAAAAAATCAAGGCCATAGAGTTTGAGATGTCCCGGGGGGATTTCTGGGGCGACGAAGAAAAGCAAAGCCGTCTCCTTACAGAGTACCGGAAGTACCGGCAGGTGTTTGAGGAGTACCTGGAACTCAAGAAACGCCTGGAGGATGCGGAGGAGCTTGTTCACCTTGTCGCTCCCGAAGACCCGGAGTACCGGGAGCTTGTGCAGGAGGTCCGGAAGCTCTCCGAAGCTGTGGAGGACCTGGACATTCGGCTCCTGTTCCGCCGGGAGGAGGACCGGTGTAATGCCATTGTGACCATTCACTCGGGTGCGGGAGGAACGGAGTCCCAGGACTGGGTGGAGATGCTCTTCCGGATGTACCTCCGCTTCTGTGAGCGTAAAGGTTTCGATGTCCGGGTAACCGATATCCTCGAAGGGGAAGAGGCAGGGCTGAAACACGTGACCTTCCTTGTTCAGGGAGAGTACGCGTACGGGTATCTCCGTTCTGAACATGGGGTGCACCGCCTGATTCGCATCTCTCCTTTTGATGCGAACCGGCGTCGTCACACGACCTTTGCCCTGGTGGACGTCATTCCGGAAATCGGCGAGGACGTTAAGGTGGAGATTAACCCCCAGGATCTCCGGATTGAGACCTTCAGAGCAAGCGGTCACGGTGGGCAGCACGTGAACGTCACCGATTCAGCCGTTCGCATCACCCATATCCCCACGGGTATTGTGGTCCAGTGTCAGAACGAACGTTCCCAGCACCAGAATAAAGCCGTCGCCATGCGGATTCTCCGGGCCCGTCTGTACGAGTACTACCGTCAGGAGCAGATGAAGAAAATCCAGGAGCTCAAGGGAGAGCGGAAGGACATCGCCTGGGGGAACCAGATCCGGACCTATGTGTTCCATCCCTATACGCTTGTTAAGGACCACCGGACGGGGCATGAGACAGGGAACATCGAGCGGGTGATGGACGGGGAAATTGACGACTTCATTGAGGCGTTCCTCAAGAGGGAACGGAGTCTATGAAGGTGTATGCCCTTGTCGGGCCAACGGGAACGGGGAAGAGCTACCGGGCTCCTCACCTGGCAAAGGAACACGGCATCGACTGCATCATTGACGATGGGTTGCTCATTGCCTCAGGGAGGATTCTTGCGGGGAGATCGGCAAAGGCCGAGCTCAGCAAAATCCGGGCGGCCAAGGTTGCCGTCTTTTACTTCCCGAACCACCGGGAGGAGGTCAAAAAGGCCCTGCAGGAGCTCGCCCCAGAGAAGATTCTGGTTCTTGGCATTTCCCTCCCCATGGTGGAGAAAATCTGCGAACGCCTTGAGCTCCCGAAACCTGAGGTCGTCTGGGATATTTTCCACCTTGCGCCCCTTGACGAGATTCAGATGGCTCTGGTGGCCCGGGAATCTCAGGGGAAGCACACCATCCCCGTGCCCCTGGTGGAGGTCAAGCGCAATCTCTGGAGTGCCATCACCGATGCCCTTCCTGTGGGTGTGTGGCGCTGGTTCTACACCTCCCGGGAAAAAACGGTGGTGCGTCCACCTTTCAGTTACCTTGGAAAGCTCATCGTCAGCGAAGCTGCCCTGCGGACCCTTGTGTTCCTCTGCCTTGTGCACACTCCCTGGGTGCAAAAGGTTACCGCCATCAATCTGCACCGGACGGAACGGGGTCTTGAGGTGGAACTTTCGTGTGTGCTCCAGAACGGTTCATCGGTGGCCGAGGTCTGCCGTTTCCTGCAGCAGTACCTCCGGGAGCGGGTGGAGTACCTCACAGGGGTCGAGCTCCAGGCAGTACATGTGGATGTTGAGGGTGTGCTCTTTCCCTCCTGGCAGCCGTCTCGCTCTTGACATCTGGGATGGCATCTGGTAGGAAATACGAAAACCTGTGAGGCGAAAGAGGTATGGCTCGCAAAACCATGGAGGAGCTCCTCAGAGAGCTCAGGGAGAAAGAAGCCGTTCTCCTTCTGGGTGGTGGGGAGAAGGCCGTTGAAAAGCAGCATCAAAGCGGCAAGCTCACCGCTCGAGAGCGAGTTGCCCTTTTGCTTGATGAGGGGAGTTTCGAGGAAGTCGACCTTTTCGTGGAGCACCGGGCGGAAAAGTTCGGTATGCCCGAGCGGAAACTCCCCGCCGATGGAGTGGTCACAGGCTTTGGGACCATCGACGGTCGGGTAGTCTTTGTGTACTCTCAGGATTTCACCGTCATGGGTGGGTCCCTGGGGGAGATGCAGGCCAAGAAAATCTGTAAAATCATGGACATGGCCCTGAAAGTCGGTGCCCCCCTTGTGGGCATCAACGATTCAGGGGGTGCAAGGATTCAGGAGGGCATCGATTCCCTCTCAGGATACGGGCAGATTTTCTTCCGGAATACCCAGGCGTCGGGTGTTATCCCGCAGATTGCCGTTATCGCTGGTCCCTGTGCAGGGGGTGCGGTCTACTCCCCGGCACTCATGGATTTCATCTTCATGGTAGAGGGCATCAGCCGGATGTTCGTCACCGGTCCCCAGGTGGTGAAGGCGGCCACGGGAGAAGAGGTTTCGGCTGAGGAACTCGGTGGAGCCATGACCCACGCGACACGAAGCGGTGTTGCGCATTTTACGGCCCGCACCGAGGAGGAATGTTTCCGGGAGGTTCGGAGACTCCTCTCTTTCCTCCCCTCAAACAACGCCGAAGACCCCCCTTTTGTGGACACCGGTGACCCCCTGGAACGGCAGGAGGAACGCCTGCTCGAGATTGTCCCCACCAATCCCAACAAACCCTACGACGTGAAAGAGGTCATCCGCTGCATCGTGGATCAGGGGGAATTCTTCGAGGTTCACAAGANCTTTCGCCCGCAACATCGTCGTGGGGTTTGCCCGAATTGGAGGGCATGTGGTGGGGATTGTGGCGAATCAGCCGTACCATCTGGCGGGGTGTCTTGACATCGATTCGGCGGATAAGGCGTCGCGGTTCATTCGCTTCTGCGATTGCTTCAATATTCCCCTGGTGACGCTGGTTGATGTTCCGGGGTTTCTGCCTGGAACGAACCAGGAGTTTGGAGGAATTATCCGCCATGGAGCAAAGATGCTCTACGCGTATTCTGAGGCCACGGTCCCGAAAATCACGGTCATCCTCCGCAAGGCCTATGGAGGGGCATACCTTGCCATGTGCAGCCGGGACCTGGGGGCTGATATGGTCTTCGCCTGGCCGACTGCCGAAATTGCCGTGATGGGTGCAGAGGGTGCGGTGGAAATCATCTTTCGCCGGGAGATTGAGGGGGCTCTGGACCCCGAAAGGGAACGGGAGCGACTGCTTGAAGCGTACCGTCAGGAGTTCTACAATCCCTATCAGGCCGCAAAGCGGGGGTATGTCGACCAGGTCATCGATCCTCGCCTGACACGCCTCAAAATCGGCCGGGCGCTTGAGGTTTTCTGGTCGAAACGGGAGGAGAGGAAGGGGAAAAANCATGGCAATTTCCCGGTGTGACCTTGGGGTGGGCGTGAAACCAGAAGTCGTTGCTGCCATCGTAGCTGCGCTCATGGAGTTTCTGGAAACCGAAGAGACTCCGCGTCAGAAGCCTTACGTTCTGCGGAAAAGCCATGCCTGGAAGGCACTGGCTCTGCAGGAAGGACGCTTGCGGATTCGTCTGGGGAGGTAAGGAACGTGCGGAAGTTCCTCGTTCGGGTGAACGGTGAGGAGTACGAGGTCGAGGTGGTGGAGATCACCGGGGGTGAGCAGAGGACATTCAGTGTCAGTGGTGTTCGAAAAGTTGGCGAGNCGAAACCCGCTGAGGGTCTTCGGGTGACCACCACNGTTCGGGCNCCCATGCCGGGGCGGATTGTGGCCGTCAACGTGAAGAAGGGGGACGAGGTCCGGGCCGGACACGTTGCGGTGATTCTTGAAGCCATGAAGATGGAGAACGAGATCCCGGTGGAACACGATGGGGTGATCACGCAGGTCTACGTTGAGGAGAACGACACCGTGGACGTAGGCGATCCGCTCTTTGACGTCGAAGAGGTGCGTCTGTAATGCCGGGGAGGCGCCTTCTTGTCCTTCTGAGCATCGTTGTCCTCGCAGCGGCTCTCCCCTTTGCCCTTGAGCGTGTGGCCCGGGAACGGGAGAACCGTAGCGTTCTCCTTGTGGTGGACTGGGATGACTTAGAGTGGTTTGCCCGCACAAAAGGCGTGGACCCCCTTGTGCTTGCCCGGGAACTCAGACAAGAGGGGTTCACTGTCTTTGGGGTGAGCGAGTGGTCCCTGAAAGCCCTGAAAGCTCGAGGTTTGCTTGTTCCTGCTCCCGCACCCCCTGATGCTCCACCCTACCTTCAGTACTTTACTGGTGCCTCAGAGGCGGTGCGAAAGACCCTGGCAGAGCGGCTGAATACCCTGGGAAAGCGGGTGGAGGTTTTTGGGGAAGTTCTCGGGGTGAGCCTGCTTCCTGAAGAGGAGGAAAAAGTGGGTCTTGGCTGGGATAGGGACCTCATCCAGCGCCTGAGGGAGGAAGGTTGTACCCTGGTTCTTCGGCCGTACAACTATCTGAACGTTCCCCCTGAAGTGCTCTCCCGCCTCCTTGGGGACGACGTGTGGAAGAACGAGGGAGTGGTGGGGGTCATCGCTTCTGGTGACAGCATCCCAGGATACGGGAACCCTCAGTCGCTCCGGAGGTTCGCTGACTTCCTCAGCGACCGCGGGCTCTTTTTTGGGTATGTGGAATTTTGTGGGGGCAGAAGGGGTGAGGACACCCTGGCGCGGCTTGTGCCCCAGTGGACGCTCCGGGTGCACAGCATTCCCCCNGATGAGCTCAAGAACTACACTCCCGAAACGGCCCGGGAACGGTTTCTGCGGGCCCTGAGGGAACGCTCGGTTCGGGTGCTTTACCTTCGCCTTTTTACCGAACCCTCTTTCACTGGCTGGGAGCGGAATTTTGTGTATCTTCAGGACCTTCGCAAGGATATCCAGGCACAGGGGCTGGCCTTTGGTCTACCCCCTCTCCCCCACAGAGCCTTTGCTCCCTCACGGGCGTTTCTTGTGCTCTCTGCCTTTGTGGTTTCGTTTTTTGCTCTTTTCCTTTTTGAGGCGCTGTTCTTCCGTCCCCCCCTCTGGCTGGGGTTTTTGGGAGGGGTACTCCTCTCAGTGGTGGTCTTTACCAGTCCCCTCTGGGGGATGAAAGTCGTTGGTCTCTGTGCCGGGGTGACTGCACCGACGCTTTCGGTCATGCTCCTTGTGGAGGAGTTTTCCCAGGGAAGGAAATTTCGGGGTATCCTCGAGGCCTTTCTCGTGGCTTTTGCAGGTTCTCTCGTCATTGCCCAGGGACTGTACCACTGGCTTTTCGTCCAGCGCATTGAGCAGTACTTCGGCGTGAAGGTCATGCTCACATTTCCTGTGGTGCTTGTCTTCCTTTACCTTTTCCGTCGCCGCCTTCTTGGGGGGAGTCTCCAGGAAGTGCTTCTTGGGGACCTTCGGCGATTTGAGCTGCTTGTTGCTGCATTCCTTGGAGTGGCCTTTGTGTTGTACCTCACCCGTTCGGGGAATTTCCCCCTTCTTGGGGCGGGGAGACTGGAGAACCAGATGCGGACGTTCCTTGAACGGATACTCTTCGCCCGTCCTCGAACCAAGGAGTTCCTCGTCGGGTATCCGGCCCTGTGGCTTCTTGCGAGTCTTCGGGACCTCCGGCCGGTGTACCGGATGGTGCTCTGGCTCTCGGCAACTGTTGGATTTGTGACCATGGTGAACTCCTTCTGTCACCTCCACACGCCGTTGCTCTTCACTCTCCTCCGCTTCGTGAACGCCCTTTCCCTGAGTGTTCCGGTCTTTGGCGTGTACTACCTCGCCGTACTTTTCGCGCTCTGGATATGGCGCACGGTGGGCCGATGGGGCGCATGACGCCTCCCCGGAAAATTCCCCTTGTGCTCTACGGGTACTATGGTTTCGGCAACTGGGGGGATGAGCTGAGTCTGCTTGCAACACTCAGGGCGCTTGAGGGCATAGGGCGGGAGCTCTCCCTTCCTTTTGCCTACCGGGTGATTGTGGGGAATCCATCCCTTGTACCGTATCTTCCTGGAGAAGTGACCCTGGTGGAACGGAAGCACCCTGGTCGAATGCTCTCAGTCCTCCTTGAAAGCCGGGGAGTTGTTGTGGGTGGGGGGAGTCTCCTCCAGGATGTCACCAGTTTCCGTTCCCTCCTGTACTACACGGCCTTTCTGTCTCTGGCGCAGTGTGTGAGAAAACCGGTAGTCTTTTTTGGTTGCGGCCTTGGCCCCTTTACGAGGAAGCTCAGTGTGAAACTTGTCAGGAAGCTCCTTCGTCGGGTGCGGCTGTTTCTGGCTCGGGATGAGGCGACCCTGGCGTTCCTTAGAGAATGCCGCCTCTGTCCTGCCTCTCTGGGGGCTGATCCGGTTTTTCTCCTTGAGCAGGAGGAAGCAGGAACATCTTCGTCGCGTCTTGGAGTTTTCCTGCGGCAGGAGGCTCTGGAGCGGAAGGAGGTGCTCTTTGAGGGGTTGCGGAGGCTCCAGAGGGAAGGGTGGGACCTTGAATTCGTGGCCTTCCACCGGAGAGAGGACCAGGAGGTTGCGGAATCCTTTGCCAGACGCCTCCGTGCTCCGGTACGCGTTTTCTCTAAAGTTCCTGAGGTTCTCTCCTATTTCTCGGAGCTTTCTGGAGTGATCAGCATGCGTTTTCATCCTCTGGTACTGGCCACGCAGAGCGGCATTCCCTGGTGGGCCTTCGACCTTGACCCGAAGATTGTGGCCTTCAGCGCCCACTGGGAGGGGAAAAACCTCCTGTCCCTGGCGACGCTCGAGCCTGCTCTGCTTTGCGCTGCCTTGCAGGGTGCCGCGGTGCTTCGCGAGAAGACGCGTGTTTTGCGGGATGTGTTCCGGCAAAGGGCGCTTGCTGCAAAGGGGGAGCTTGCCCACTTTTTGGGAAGCATTCTGGGGTGAGGTCTGTGCCGGCTGTGGAACTTCTGGGGTATTCCTTTTTTGCTGGAGGACTTGAGGATTTGCGGAATGTGGTTGAGAACGCCGTGGAGCAGGGCAGAAAGCTCCACATCGTGACGGTGAACCCGGAGATGCTGGTGTTCCGCGATCCTCACTTTCTGAAGGTCCTCGCCTCAGCCGAACTCCGTCTCCCTGATGGTATAGGCGTGGTGTGGGCTTCCCGCCTCCTGCGGTGTGGAATGTTGCAGCGGCTTCCAGGAATAGAGGTGGCGGAGGCCATCATGGCGTGGGGGAGCGAGCGGGGCTGGGGGGTTTATTTCCTTGGTGCCCGGGAGGATGTGGTGCAGCAGGCTGCCCAGGTCATGCAGCGCCGTTATCCGGGTTTGAAGGTCTGTGGATGCCACCACGGGTATTTCACCAACGATGCGGAGGTTGTCGAAGACATCAAGCGCACCGCTCCGGAAGTGCTCTTCGTGGGCATGGGTGTGCCAAAACAAGAGCTCTGGATTGCCCGCCATCGGGAGGCACTTCCGGTGAAGGTTTTCATGGGCGTTGGAGGGAGTTTCGATGTGTGGGCAGGGAAGCTCCCCCGTGCACCGCTTCTTTTCCGTTCCCTCGGGCTTGAATGGTTGTGGCGATTGCTCCTTGAGCCCCGGAGAGTCCAGCGTGTGGTTCCGGCGTTCTTTCGCTTTGGTCTTCGGCTCCTCGGGGAGAAGTGGCGGGGGTGGTATAATACGGGTTGAGAGAGGAGCGCCATGGCGTTTCTGGAGTTCCGTGGAGTTTCCAAAGTGTATCCCCCTGGAATCCGGGCTCTGGAGAAGGTGACCTTTGCCGTGGAGAAGGGGGAGTTCGTTTTCCTCCAGGGACCAACCGGAGCCGGAAAAACGACACTCTTCCGGCTCATCACTCAGGAAGAGCGGCCCACCGAGGGGGAGATATGGTTTTCCGGACGCCGGATTGACACCCTGGACCCCCGCTTTGTCCCCTTTCTCCGGCAGCGCCTGGGTGTAGTCTTTCAGGACCTGGAGATTGTCCCGGACTGGACGGTGTATGAACACCTTGTGGCACCTCTTGCAGTCCTTGGAGTTAACGGGAAGGAGGCCAGAAAGGCCGCCTGGGCTGTGCTGTGCCTTCTTGGTCTTGAGAAGAAAAGCACGTTCCAAGCCCGATGGCTCTCAGGGGGAGAGAAGCAGAAACTCTGCATTGGGCGTGCCCTGGTCCATCGGCCGAAGCTCATTCTCGCTGATGAGCCGACGGGAAACCTCGATGCCGCCTCTGCCGCAGAGGTTTTGAACCTCCTCTGGGATCTTTCCCGAAACGAGCGCGTGACGGTCATCGTGGCTACCCACAACGAAGCTCTCCTTGAGCGTTTCCCGGCGCGGGCAATCCTGCTTGAGCGGGGGCGAATCCGGGGAGAGAGGTGCTGAGCATGGGGCGTGTTTCCCGCTACATGCTTCGCCGTCCCGGGCTTTTCGTCCTCAGCACGCTGAGTGTCCTTCTGGTTGGCGTTCTGGTGAACGCTGCGGTTTTCGGATACCTCGAGGCAGTACGATTGCGGGAGCACTGGCGCGAACGCTTCACGATTCGGGCCATTTTCCGGGAGGATGTACGCAGGGAGTTCATGGAGCAGATTCGGGAGGAGGTTGCCCGGCATCCTCTGGTGGGGCAAGTGGTTCTGGTCTCGCCTGAAGAGGCGAGGGCCCGTTTCCTGGAACGTCTTGGGCTTTCCGAGGGAGAGGTTGCGGGAGTTTCCTTCCCCGCCTCTCTTGAGGTTGTTCCCCGGCATGTCGAGGATCTCCCTGAAATCGCCGCTATCCTCCGCGAAGAGGGAACCTTTGTCGAAGTATTCTACGGAGGGAAGGAAGTTGAGGGGTTCCTCCGCCTTTTTCGGCTTTTGCTCAAAGCCCTGAGTGGGTTTCTCCTTGGGGTTTTAGGGTTTGGGGTTTTTGTCATCGTAGTGACCACGGCCCTGACGGTGCAACTTCGGGGGAGGGAAGTCGAGGTGCTGTCCCTTGTGGGAGCGCCTTCGGCTTTTTCTCTGGCGCCTTTCCTCTTTGAGGGACTTTTCGGGGGGCTTCTGGGTGGTGCGGGGGCGTACCTTTTGAGCCTTGCCTTCTTTGTGCCCTTCTTCCGCCTTGTGGGTGAGGCCTTCCCTGGGTTTTTGTGGGTGAACGTAGAGGAGCTTCTTGTGGTTCTCCTCCCCCTGGACCTTGGTGTGGGGTGTGGGGTGGGCATTCTGGGGGTACTCTTGGGACACTGGAGGGCCCGGAGGAGAAGACCGTGAGGTGTGCTGTGCTCATCCTCCTTGTCGTGCTCTTTATGTGTTCACCCTGGGCTCTGGGGAGCCCGGGTTCTCTCGAGGACGAAATTGCCCTGCAGACGAGGAAACTCGAGGAACTCCGGAAGGAACAGGCACGCCTTGAGAGTGAACTCAAAAAGGTGCTCTCAAGCGCGAAGGACCTCTCCAGTGAACTCGCTAAGCTCGAAAAGCAGATTGCCGCTGCCGAGGCAGATATCGCAAAATCCCGGGAACGGATTCTTGCTTTGGAGAAGCAGAGGAAGCAGCTTGAGCGGGAAGTGGAGAGCTTGCAGAGAGGTATTCTTCAGGAGAAAAGCAGCCAGGAGGCAATTGCCAGAGGGGCTTACCGGGTAGACACCGGTGAGATGGTACTGCAGAGTCTCATCAGCGGGGTTTCCCCAGCCGAGTGGGAGGCCGATGTTTACTGGGCTGCGCAGTGCCTCAGGGCGAAAAGTAGTACCATCGAGGAGGCCTCAAGAAAACAGAGGGAATTGGCGGGAAAGCTCGAGGAGATCAAGCAGCGCATCCGCCTCGAGGTGGTGCTGAAAGAACGGCTGGTCCTTGAGAATCGACGCCTTACCGAGCTCAGGAAAGCCCGGGAAGAGATTCTTCGGCGTCTGGAGCATGATCGGGCCCGCCTTGAGAAAAATCGCAAAGATCTCGTCCAGGCCCAGAGGAACCTCGAAGCTACCCTGGCTAGACTCCGGGAGGAACTGGCAAGGAAGAAAGCGCCCTCTCCTCCTCAAGTTCCAGTGAAGCGTGGACGGCTCTTCTGGCCGGTGTCGGGAGGAACGATCTTCCGCCGGTTTGGAGAGTGGAAAGACGCTCACTACGGCATCACCTTCTACAATCCCGGAATCGACATCGCCTGTCCGGTGGGAACCCCGGTGTACGCTGCGGCCGATGGCGTGGTGCTTCTTGCGAGCACCATCAGGGGGTATGGAAAAACCATCATTATCGATCATGGGAACGACCTGGTCACCGTATACGCCCATCTTGGAGAGATTCGGGTGCAGGCGGGTGATACGGTCAGGGGAGGGCAGGTCATTGCACTGAGTGGGGACTCTGGTCTTGTGGAGCGACCAGTGGTACACTTTGAGGTGCGGGTGGGCACAAGCGCTCGTGAGGAGGACCCCCTTCTCTGGCTTCAGTGAATTCGAGGTGAAGAGTTCATGCGGCGAAGAAGACTCTGGTTGCAAGTATTTCTGGGGATTCTCGTGGGGTGTGGGACACTCCTTCTCTTCTTTGAGTGGGAATTCCTGGCCTTTGGCCTTGGAAAAGAAAAGGGTTTTGAGAACTGGGAGCCGCTTTTTGAGACCATATCTCTCATCCGGGAGAAATTCTACTCAGAAGAGCCTTTGGACGAGGGGAAACTCCTTGAAGAGGCTATCCGGGGTGTGCTTCGAGCCCTTCCGGACCCTTACGCCCGTTACCTCGATCCCGAGGACTACAAGATTGAGACCAGTGACACCCTGGAAGGGGCTTTTTCGGGAATCGGAATTGTTATCGCCATCCGGGATGAAAAACTCACCGTTGTTTCCCCTATTGCGGGTTCTCCTGCGGAAAGAGCGGGAGTGAAGGCAGGAGACGTGATTCTGGCAATTGACGGGGAGTCAACCCTTGGCATGTCCCTGGACCAGGCGGTGAAGAAAATGCGGGGGCCGGAGGGGACCAAAGTTGTGCTCACCTTGAAGCGGGAAGGGGTTCCAGAGGACATCACCGTGGAGATTGTTCGAAGCATCATCAAAATCCAGAGCGTGAGCGCCGAGGTGCTCCCTGAGGGTATCGGCCTTGTGCGGATTTCCGAGTTTCACGGACGGACGGCCGATGAGGTCCAGAAAGTCCTCACTGACCTCATCGCGCAGGGGGTGACGGGGTTCATCCTTGACCTTCGCAACAACCCTGGGGGATTGCTTTCGGCAGCACTTGTCACCGCAGGGTTCTTCGTGCCCTATGGGGAAAAACTCCTCCTTGTGGAAGACCGGAACGGCAAGCGCGAGGCCATCACAAACTTCATACACCCCCTGGTCTCGACTCCCGTGGTGGTCCTGGTGAATCGGGGGACGGCGAGTGGTGCGGAAATCCTTGCAGGGATTCTCCGTCTTGCGGTCCACGCCCCCCTTGTGGGGGAGAAGACCTTCGGCAAGGGTGTCATCCAGGAGATTTCCCCCCTGTCGCACGGAGGAGGCGTCATCTTCACGGTTTCTAAGTACTACCTTGCCGATGGCACGGACATCAACGGTCAGGGGCTTATTCCTGATGTCCTGGCAAGTGGTGAAGACGAGCAGCTGAAGCGGGGCATCAAAGAGCTCAAAAAACTCCTCAAGGACCATGCCCTGGCCTCGTAGATTCCTTTTCTTTCTCCTTTTTGGGCTTTTAGCCTGGGGAGTGGTGCTCTTTGCCCTGGGCTTTGAAACACGACTTTTTGAGGAGGGTCAGGCCGCCCTTTCCCGGGCACTCTTTCGGGGGGTAGGAAGGGAACTCGCCCTGCTTGTGCTCCATGAGGTCAAAAGGCATAGCCTCTCCTTTCAGGTTCTCCGTTATCCTCTTCCTGAGAGACCTTCCTTCGAGGTTGAGGTGGTGCTTGAGAACGCTCGGCAGAGGGAGCGTCTCCTGAAGCACCTTGAAGTCCTCCTTGCTCCTCTGCGGCCCTTCGGCCTCTGGGGGAAGGAGGTGGAGGGTGACGATTACCGTCTTTTCTGGGGAGAAGAGGAGTGGTTCCGCTTCTACCTTCGCCTCAGGCGGGTTTTCCGGGTTGCCATCGTTATCGACGACATCGGGTACGATGTGCCTCTGGCGGAGAAGTTTTTCTCCCTTCCAGTCAAGCTCAACGTGGCGGTGTTCCCTCATCTTCCTCATGGCCCGCACCTTGCCCGACGGGCCGAAGAAAGCGGGAAAGAGGTGCTCATCCACTTCCCGATGGAGGCGATGGATCCTGGGGAGAACTTGGGGGAGCGGTTTTTGCTCCGAAGCGGTGCCTCCAAAGAAGAGGTGGTGCGGATGCTTGAGGAAGCCTTCCGGCGCATTCCTCAGGCAAAAGGTCTCAACAACCACAAGGGTTCCAGGGCCACGCAGGACGAGCGCCTGATGGCACTCTGTGCCCTGGTCCTCCGGGAGAAGAACGCCTATTTTCTGGACAGTCTTACCACGCCGCGTTCTGTGGCCTTTCGGGTGATGAAGAGCATGGGCGTTCGGGCACTTCGCCGGGATGTTTTCCTTGACGGAGAGCCTGCCGTTGAATATGTTCTGAGACAACTCGAAGTCACTCTGGCCGTAGCGAAAAAGCAGGGTTTTGCCGTGGCCATCGGGCATCCGAAGGAAGTCACCTATGAGGCGCTGAGGCGCTTTCTGGAAAGGCCGCATCCGGAGTACGAATTCGTCTTTCTCTCTGAAATGTTTGAGGATGGAGGTTGATGCTTGTGGAATTTGTGGACGACCGGAGGTGTTTCTTCTGTGGGGAGCAAAATCCCCGCGGGTTTTCGCTCCGCTTTCGGGAAGAGAATGGGTGGACGGTGGCAGAAACCGTTGTCCCCTGGTACCTGCAGGGCTTTGCCGGGGTGGTCCATGGGGGAGTTGTGGCGTCGCTCCTTGACGAGGTGATGTCCCACAGCGTGAAGCACGCGGGGATTTTTGCTGTCACCGGAACGCTCAAGGTAAAGTACCTCAAGCCCTGCCCGACAGAGAAGATTCTGCTCCTTCGGGGGCAGGTCCGAAGGCGGGAAGGAAGGATTGTTGCGGCTTTTGGAGAAATTCTCTATGATGGGGAGAGGGTTGCGGAAGCCGAAGGCATCTTCGTCATCCCGAAGGATAAGGGAGTGAGAAACCGTGAATGAGACCGTCCGGGTTCGCTTTGCGCCAAGCCCCACAGGGTTTCTGCACCTTGGAGGGGCACGCACAGCGCTCTTTAACTGGGCTTTTGCCCGGAAGTACGGAGGAGTATTTGTCCTCCGGATTGAGGACACGGACCTTGCCCGTTCCACGGANGAATCCGTGCAGGTGATTCTCGAGAGCCTCAGGTGGCTTGGGCTTTTGTGGGATGAAGGACCGGAAGTCGGCGGGCCCTACGGGCCCTATTTCCAGAGCCAGCGGTTGCACCTGTACCGGGAGTACGCTGAAAGGCTCCTTGAGAAAGGTCTGGCCTATGAGTGTTTCTGTACCCCTGAAGAACTGAAAGAGCGGAAAGAACGGGTCATCGCCCAGGGGAAGAGTTGGCGATATGACCGGCGCTGTCTCCACCTGAGTGCGAGAGAACGGGAGGCTTTTCGCCGGGAAGGGCGGAAACCCGCACTGCGTTTCCGAATTCCGGAGGGAACGACGACCTTTGTGGACATGCTTCGGGGGGATGTGACCTTTGACAACAGTGAGCTTGACGATTTCGTCATTCTGAAGTCCGACGGTATGCCGACGTACAATTTCGCCTGTGTGGTGGACGATGCGCTCATGCGCATCACCCACGTCATCCGGGGGGATGACCACATCTCCAATACCCCTCGCCAGGTCTTGCTGTATGAGGCTTTTGGGTTTCCCTGCCCGCAATTTGCTCATATCCCTATGATTCTTGGAAAGGACAGGACCCGCCTGAGCAAACGCCATGGTTCACCCTCGGTGACCTATTACCGGGATATGGGGTACCTCCCTGAAGCCATGGTGAACTACCTTGCCCGGTTGAGCTGGGCAACGGGGGAAGAGGAGAAGGAGATTTTTACCCGGGAGGAAATCATCGAGCGGTTCTCCCTTGAGCAGGTCACCAAGCACGCCGCGATCTTCGACCTTGATAAGCTCAACTGGATGAACGGGGTCTATCTCAGGGCAGCTGACCCTGAGAGGCTTGCGGAAATCCTCATCGACATCCTCAAGCGCCAGGGGAAGGTTACGGAAAAAGACCTCACACCGGAGTTTTTCGCCTACTGCAGGAGGGTTATGGCCCTCATGCGGGATCGCATCCGGTACGTGGCACAAATTCTCGAGGAGGCAGAGTACTTCTTCACCGAGCACTACGAGTATGATCCTCAGGCGGTGGAGAGCGTGCTCTTTGAGGAGAAGGTGCCCGAGATTCTCAGGACTTCTTATGAGCTTCTGAAGGACCTTGAGCCCTTTGACGCGCAAACCATCGAAAAGGCCATACGGGCTGAGGCGGAGCGGCGAGGCCTCAAAGCGGCGCAGTTCATCCACCCCCTTCGGGTGGCGGTATCGGGGAAAAAGGTCGGTCCGGGGCTCTTTGAGCTCCTCGAGGTTCTGGGGAAGGAGCGGGTCCTTGCCCGCATCGCAAGGACCCTGGGGTTTTTGGAGAGAGGTTGAGGGTTATCTTGTTCTTTCCAGTTTCTGGTAGGCGGCTCGGACCTTGGCTTCGGCTTCCGCATCGTCGAGGGGAATCCCGAGCCGCTCGCAGCACCTTTTCAGGTACTGAATGGCCTCTCTGAGCTTTTCGAGGCCTCGCTTTTCGGGGAAGGCGTCCTCTACAAAGAGCACCGCTTCCTCCGCAAGGTCCAGGATTTTCCGGTACCGGTCAAGCGTCAGGCGATCCACATGCCATCGGGAGAAGATATAGCTTCCCAGCCCAAGCAAAAAGAGTGAGGCTGCCGAGAGCAAGAAGTCCTGGAAGTTCACTGTTCTTCCCCCTTTCGGAAGAGGTTGTAGAAGTACCGCACGTTGTCCACCCAGAATCTGTTGAGCCCCTTTGGGTCGTTTTCCGCCCCAACCGGTGCCCAGCGCTTCCCCAGGAAGGCAATGAAGTCCTTTTCACCGCTTTCTCTGAAGCGATCGAAGTTCTTTTTCACCGTGGCGCAGGCCCACTCAGCCTGGGTCTTTAAGTCCGTGTCTTTTGCCGCCACTATCCCGAATTCGAAGCCTTTCCGCCCCCGCTCGGCCTCCCGGATGGCTAAAAGCAGGGCGTAAGGATTCACGGGGTAGGGCTCGTTTTGCGGGAAGTATC
>APCU01000015.1 GCA_000347575.1 Candidatus Caldatribacterium saccharofermentans OP9-77CS
TAGAAAACCCCGAAGCCAGGGCGATATCTTTAATGGTTGGGCGTTTCTTGGGCGTCATGGCCGTTAACGTTCACGGAACTATTATACCACAGTACTGCACCTGGGGAAATAATAAAATTAAAAATTTACCGGATGCAGGCCATCTGCAATCTACAAAGCACCCAGGATAGAATGACAGGGATTCGTCGCCTCTGCAACAAGTCCGGGGCCTGGGGAGACCGAGTAGTTACCACAACAAGCGGCTTGGCCTTCATAGGAGTACATCACAGTAGGATGAAAAAGGGGACAAGGATCCTGCCCCGGCGAAGAATAAACAACCGAGCCTCAGAAACCACCAATAAAAACAGCACCAAGACTCGATAAGAGAAGATTTAAGGCCTCGCGGCTCGCTCAAGAAGTCTGCCTTCTTCTGATGATATCGAGATAGACAGCTCCAATAACAATAATCCCGCTTGCCACTATCTGCCATTCTTGGGGAACAGCAAGAATTCTCAGGCCGTTCGTGAGGGTACTCATAATAAAAGCTCCAACAATAGTACCGACAATGGATCCCTCACCACCACTCAGCGAGGTTCCCCCAATAACCACCGCTGCGATGGCCTCTAACTCATACCCCTGCCCCAGGGCAGGCTGGGCAGAATTCAAGCGTGACGCCATCATTACCCCACCCATACCCACGAAAATACCGCACAGGGTGTAAATGATGGTTTTCCATCGGTCGACATCAAGTCCAGAAAGCCGGGCTGCCTCCTCGTTGCTTCCGATTGCGAAATCGTACCTGCCAACCACGGTCCTGGTGAGCAAAATGCTGGCAAGTACTGCCGACAGAATAAAAATCAGCACTGCATTGGGAACGTCAAAGCCCGGGAATACCCTACCGATAACCGAGCCCATCGCAATACGGGAAAAACTCGGGGCATGGGTAAAATAAATCGGAGTCGTCCTGGAGATCACAAGAGCAAGGCCCCTTGCAATCATCATCATTCCAAGAGTTGCAATAAAGGGAGGCAACTTCATTCGAGATATCACCGTACCGTTGACAAAGCCGCAAAGCATCCCCGTGGCAATGCCCCCGAGGACTCCAAGGAAAACCGGAAGACGCCAGTATGTGATGAAAACACCGCTCATGACAGCCGAAAGGGTCATGACCGTACCGATTGAGAGATCAATACCTCCTGTTATAATGACAAAAGTGACGCCCAAGGCTAACATCCCGTTGACACAAGTCGCCAGCATAATGGAAACGATATTCCCAAAGGTGAAAAAGTAGGGCGAAGAAAGTGAGAAAAAGAGGAAAAGGAGCAATAGGCTCCCGAACATTAAAAACTGGCGCAACGCTTCCCGACGAGTATATCTGGCCTGGTAGGTGGTCTCCATGCCCATGTTTCCGACCCCCAGTTGTTTCCCAATATCAATTTCTCATAGTGGCATACTTCATAATCAATTCTTCCGTTGCTTCGCTTGCATCGATCTCGCCTGTTATCCTCCCCTCACACATAACGAGGATTCGGTGGCTCATACGGAGGATTTCAGGCAATTCTGAAGAAATCATAATGATGGATTTCCCTTCCTCAACAAGCTCGTTAAGAAGCCGATAGATCTCGCTTTTGGCCCCAACATCGATACCTCTGGTTGGTTCGTCGAAAATCAGTATATCACAGTTTTTCATGAGCCACTTGGCAAGGATAACCTTTTGCTGATTGCCACCAGAGAGGTTTTTGACCTTCTGAGCCAAGGTCGGCGTTTTAATGCGCAACTTTCGAACGTACTCCTCGCACTGTTCCTGAGCCTTCTTTCTATTCACAAAGAAAGAGAAACTCAGAAAGTCCTTCATCGAAGGGAGAACCATGTTCGACTCGACGTCAAGTCCAAGCATTAACCCATAGCGTCTACGGTCCTCGGAAAGGTAAGCAATGCCGTGCCGGATGGCGTCCGCCGGACTCTTGATGACAACCCTTCGACCCCTGACATAGATCTCTCCCGATTCCACCGGGTCCGCACCAAAGATTGCCCTAGCGACCTCGGTCCTTCCTGCACCAACAAGGCCTGCCAACCCCAAGATCTCGCCCTTCCGTAGCTGAAAACTCACATCCCGGATTTCCCTGCCCCGGTTAAGATGCTTCACTTCCAGGACGACCTCTGAGCTTCTTTCGTCTCGGGTTTTACTCGCAGCAACGTACACGTTTCTTCCCACCATCATGCTGATGATCTTATCGATGGTAGCCTCTCGAATATCCAGAGTCCCGACATACTGGCCGTCCCGCATCACCGTCACCCTATCAGCAATGTGGTGCAATTCTTCCAGACGATGGGATATGTAGATAATGCCTATGCCCTTTTCCTTGAGCTTTCGCAAAACTCTGAAGAGTTCCTCAACCTCCGCTTCGCTGAGCGTAGCAGTGGGCTCATCCATAATGAGGACTTCAACGTTAAAGGACAGGGCTTTTGCAATCTCGACCATTTGCTGCTTCGCCACTGTAAGGTCCCGAACCTTGGTCCTGGGATCAATAGGCATATGGAGCGTGTTCAGGAGCTCCTGAGCCCTTCGATTCATCTCCTCTTCGTCAAGAAACACAGGAAACCCTTTGCGGCGGAATTCTCGGCCAATGAAGATATTCTGAGCCACGGTGAGGTGTGGCATGAGGTTGAGCTCCTGGTGCACAATACTGATGCCGAGTTCCTGTGCAACCCGGGGATTAGGTATTTTGACCTCCTTGCCCTTGTAGATAATGCGTCCCGCATCCTTCTGAAAAACTCCCGTCAGAATCTTCACCAGCGTGGATTTTCCCGCCCCGTTTTCTCCCACAAGGGCGTGAATTTCCCCGGGAAGAAGCTCGAAACGGCAATTTTGCAACGCCCGTACCCCGGGGAAACTCTTATCGATCCCTTCCATAAGGACAAGTGGATCTCTCTGCATTGTAAAACTCCCGGAAAAATAACCAGTCTATATAACAGGCTTCTGGGGAAGCACAACTTCCCCAGAAGCCACGGTCACTTTTACTCGTACAGGCACGCACGAATCTGGGGATCGTCGATATTGGTCTTATCGTACCAGAAGAAACCGCTATCGATGTACTTTGGCAGCTCTTTGCCCTCGATGGCCTTAATCGCAGCTTCAACCGCCATATATCCCATGCCAACCGGGTTTTGTGTGATGGCACCAGCCATAACGCCCTCAAGAATGGCATCGATTTGCTGCTTCCCTGAGTCATAACCGATGACGACAATTTGCCCAACTTTTCCGAGTTCCTTGACGGCATTGATCACGCCAATAGCGGATCCTTCGTTGGCTCCGAAAATGCCTTTGAGGTTGGGGTGAGCTTGAATGATGGCCTTTGCAAGGTCTGTAGACTTCAAGTGGTCTCCACCACCGTACTGAATGTCCACAATTTTGATTTTTGGATAGGCCTCTTTAATGCGGTTCACAAAACCATCGCGCCGCTCGATACCGGTTCTGCTGGTCTGGTCATGAACCACAAGTGCGACTTCTCCCTCTCCACCGATGAGTTCGGCCATTTTATCCGCAGCATAGGCAGCCGCCTTCAGGTTGTCAGTAGCCACAGTCGTTACGGGAATATCGCTCTCGACCCCAGAGTCAAAACAAATCACAGGAATACCCATTTCCTTAGCCTTTTCAACGTAGGGGATAACCGCCTTTGCGTCCAGTGCAGCCAGGCAAAGGGCATCAGGCTTTTTGGCCAGGGCTGCCTGAAGCATGTCGATTTGCTTATCCACCATGGCTTCAGACTCTGGTCCCTCAAAGGTAATGGTCACACCGTAGTCCTTTGCTGCCTTTTCCGCCCCAGATTTTACAGCCTGCCAGAACTGGTGCTGGAAGCCCTTGGAAATCATCGGGATAAAGTAGTTCTTCTCTGCAGCATATGCCACACTGGCGACAAAAAGAAGCACCACNACACCGACAATTGCGAGCAACTTCCTCGACTTCATCGCCATTGACCTCCTTCTCCATAAATTCAAACGACTTTCTGGTACCACCATCGAGAGCAACTCCTGCCGATAATGCTTGCTCCTGCCGACTCTTCNGCCGATCTCACCCCCTTACGAGTTTTTCTCCCGCAGATTCCCGGATAATGAGCTCCGGCTTCAGAACAACTTCTCTCCTTTCCCGGATCTTGTCCCGATTTTCGATTCTCCGGATTAAGAGCTCTGTAGCAATCACCCCCATCGAGTACGCCGGCTGGGTCACAACCGTCAAGAATGGATAGACCTTGGAGAGAAAATCGATATCTTCAAAACACACCAACGCCACATCCTCGGGAACCCTAAGCCCAAGCTCCCTTATGGCCAAAATTGCCCCAATAGCGATGAAATTATTTCCCCCAAAGATAGCCGTCGGCCTGTGCTCAAGAGCAAGAAGCTCTTTTGTCGCCGTGTACCCCCCTTCTTCAGAGTACGAGGAGAAACGGATGAGCGACTCGTCCAATGGTATTCCTGCTTCTTCAAGAGCCTTACGGTACCCTTCGACTCTATCCTCAGCGGTAGAGATCTCCCGACTCCCCACGATGATCCCGATACGCCGATGGCCCAGGCGTATAAGGTGCTGAGTGAGCATATACGCTCCGTAGACGCTGTCGCCTTTGACGATATCAAGGTCGAGATTTTCCAGCCCTTCGATCTCCCTATCCACGAGGACCACAGGAACATTCCTTGAGAGAAGGAGCTTCAAGGAGTGCCTTTTNNTGCTNGCGGGAGCCAGAATCACCCCGTCAACCCTTTTCCTTGCCAAAAACTCGAGGTACATGACCTCCTTCTCATGGCTTTCATCGGTGTTGCAGAAGATAACCCCAAACTGGCTTTTGGCTGCCGTATCTTCGACACCCCGAGCGAGGGTGGTAAAGAAGGGATTGGTGATATCGGGGATAACCAGACCAACCGTCTTCGTTTTGCTGCAGGACAAAACTCCGGGCAAGAGAATTCGGAATGTAACCAGTTTCCTCAATCGCCCTCAGCACTTTTTCCCTGGTCTCAGGGCGTACCCCTCGTCTGCCATTGATGACCCTCGAGACGGTCATTGGAGAGACNCCAGCTTTTCGAGCAACATCGTAAATGGTCGCCATAGCGATTGTGATTGATTTTTTGTTAGCGGTAACAATAATAACACAAAGTGAAGTAGAAGAGCATTAGAACAAAGGTTTTATTGTAAGAAATCTCCTGGGTTTTCCCGACCGGAGGAAATTCCCAGGGTCTTTTACTACATCATGCTTACTCACCAAAATGATTCTGCTATAATATACCAAAAAGGTATATTGAGGTATCCTATGAACCCCTTCCGTTTTGGGAAAGAATACGTCCCGGAGTGCTTCATCGACCGGGAAAGGGAGTACAGCGAAATTCTTGCCGGGGTCCAGAATGGGGTGAATCTCGTACTCATCGCTCCCCGGCGTTTTGGGAAGACCTGGCTTTTGCAGAAGTTTGCCCGGGAAAGCGGCTTCCCCACGCTCTATATCGACCTCTTTGGCATTCTTTCCGTGAGGGATTTCGCCACGCAGATGGCGCAGGAGGCCTACCGCCTCCTCAGAGAGGAAAACCCGGTCGCTTTCGTCACGCGCTTTTTGAAGGACATCGCCCAGTACGTGTCCTTCAGCATCACCGCCTGGGGGGTTTCCTTCTCCCTGCACCCCACGCTTCCTGAAGAGGAGTGTCTCCAGGAGGCCCTGAGACTTCCCCATGTGCTCCACGAAACCCTGAAGACCCAGGTTGTGGTTATCCTTGACGAGTTCCAGGAATACGAGCGCCTCTCCCCAAAGCTTCCCGGACTCATCCGAAGTGCTTTCCAGCGCAAAGGGGGGACAAGCTACATTTTCTCCGGTTCCCGGCGGCATCTTCTAGAGCGGCTCTTCTTCACCACAAGCGGCCCCCTCTACTTCTCAGCCAAACGTGTTGACATGAGTAACTTCCTCCCCAGAGAGGCCACCCTGAGCTACCTTGAAGAGCGGTTTCGAAAAAGCGGCAAAAACATCCAGGAAGAGGCCCTGCTGTATCTTTTTGACCTCACCCGGGGACACCCTTACTACGTCCAGTTTCTCTCCTACGAGGTCTGGAACCTGGGCGGACAGTGGATCACAAAGGATACGGTCGATGCTGCCTGCGAGATGCTTCTGTGCCACGAGTCCTACAACTATGATGTCCTCATCGAGGCCCTGGGGTACAAGCACCTCAAAAAAGTCCTTTCGCTTCTCGCCTCAAAAGAAAAGGAGATCTTCAATCCCCAGGTCCTGACAAGATGGGGCATCTCAAGTCCGGCGCTCCTCCAGAAGACCCTGGCAAAACTCATCGACTACGGCATTGTGGAAAAACTCCACCCCGGGAAGTACGAACTCCTTGACCCGCTCTTTGCCATGTACGTGGAACGGCGATTTGGAAGCCGATGAGTGTGGTATAATTCCCTGGAAGTGAGGGGTGATGTCCCTGGCAAGGCGTGTAGAAACCGCCGCGAAAGCGTTTTTGCGTTGCCCTGTGTGCCAGATTTGTTCTGAACCTAACCTGGGAGAGCACCTTCTCCGGGAACACGGCGAAGAAGCTTTCAAGAAAGCTGTTCTTGAGGCGAAGCAATCCGGTCTTTCCGATGCTCAGATTGGGGCAATATTCGGGATTACCTTTCGGCAGCTCGAACGTATTGTCATTGAAGCCTATGGGGCGAATATCTCAACGCTCCAGCGGTCTCGGCGCATCACTTCATGGGAACCGAAGGGGTTTCGAGAGGAAACCACGACAGTCTGGAGCTATCCCAAGCGTGGAGACTGGGCTACTCACCACGGAGGATACCGGGGGGAACTGGTCTCCGTATATTCCCCGCAATGTTATCCTCAAGTACTCCCAGCCTGGAGACCTTGTGCTTGACTACTTTGTGGGTGGAGGAACAACGGCGGTTGAAGCCAAACTCCTCCATCGCCGATGCATCGCCAAAGACATCAACCCCGTTTGTGTAACGATGACCAAAGAACATCTTGACTTTACCCCGCCTAAGACCCTTTTTGAAGAAGGCCCAGTTTTTGAGCCTGTGGTTTCTGTCGGGGATTTCTGTCGGGGATGCGAGGGATCTTTCCGACATCGAAGATGGTACAATTGACCTCATCTGTGCTCATCCACCATATGCCGGCATCATAAACTACAGCACCAGGATCGAAGGGGATCTCTCAGGGCTTGATGTGCCGGACTTTCTGGAGGAGATGCGCAAAGTTGCCCGGGAAAGTTTTCGGGTCCTTAAGCCAGGAGGCAAGTGCGCCATTCTCATCGGGGATACCAGGAAGAGAAAACATGTTGTTCCCATCGGTTTTGCTCTTATCGGAGTTTTCCTTGAGGCGGGATTCGCACTGAAAGAGCTCGTGATCAAACGGCAACATAACTGTAAGACGACCGGCTTTTGGAAGGAGAAAAGTCTCGCTTCCAACTTCCTCCTTCTGGCCCATGAGTACCTGCCCATCTTTNNAAAAAAACCTAACCGACCGGTTTGTTCTTCCTCCTATTCATCCCCAAGCTCCAACATTGGTGTCCGGCTCATTGACCCTGTGCCTCTTGCTCATCACGAGGTGGATCTCGAAACCACCTCCGTCTGGATCCTTCCCGAAGAAGAATACAACGCTTATCTTGATGTCAACGTTATTCAACGGTACGCCCAGAGAGGATCGTACCTGGTGCTTTCTATCGAGCCTTCCTCCCAAGAAGCGGAGCCCGCTTTTTCTTTTGAGCCACTTGCTCTACTTTTCATAAAATCACCAGTGCTTTTGGAAATCCAAGACCGGCAAACCTTGCACTCTTACCTCGAGCTTCTAAAAAGGCTTCTGGAACAACGCCTTCCCCAGCTCACCCCTGGAGGATTTCTTGTCGTTGAAACACGGGATGTTCGGGTTGACGGATATATTGAACCCATGGGAAAGCACGTTATCGATGCCCTCCACCATCAGAAACTCTGGCTGAAAGAGATCGTCATTGCAACCTCGGAGAGAAAAAGCCCACTTCCCCCAAGAAGGGACGACGAGAATCTTGAAATCGTTCATCAGTACCTCCTCGTTTATGAAGTTCTGGAGTAAAAGAATTCTGGCTCTGATTGTTGCCCTCTACTATTACCTTAAGTCCTCGTACCAGATATGGCGGGTCAAGCACCTCCAGGTGGATGACTGCATTTATACTACCGAGAAAGGGATAAGGATAAACGTCTATCCCGGAAAAAAGAAAGAATCTCCTCACGATTTTAAAGTGAAGTTTCAAGAACCGGGAAAGAAAGAACGAACTCCTGCCCATGTCCACATCATTGTGGAAATGTATGTCAAGCACGCTCACAACCCAAACCTCACCTTGAAACTTAAAGAACACATTCTTCAAATGATGCAACAGATTAGGCCTGCGAACTCCTTCCCTCCACACCTTCAGTTTTTCAAACCTCAACATGTTGATCCCTTCCGGGAACTCGACAGGGTTGGAGAGTTCACCGTGGAATTCCTCCTCGTTGTGATTGAGCTTCTTGCCATCCAGGAAAAAACGAACTACCCCCAGGGATTGCTCACCGAAAGTCTCTACAGGGATTTCGGCATCAAGGATCGGTTCTCGGTCATCCAGAAAGCAATTTTTAGGGGTCAGAAGTAGTGCGTCCTAATGGTTGAATATCCACTTTTTCAACTCTCTTCTGACGCCAGAACCCTAATCTCGGTTTTCCAGGTGTGGGATGAAGATTTTTCCTGTACAATAGAGAAAGAAAGGAGGCGGAAATATGAACGAGGAGTACCGCGAGGAAACCCGCCCTGAGGAAACGAAGGAGTCTCCAGAGGTCCTGGGGGAAATCACTATCGCTCCGGATATCATCGCGACTTTAGCGGCCATCACTACCATGAAAGTCCCCGGGGTCACGGGAATGGCTGGAGTACCAGCAGCTTCTCTGAGTGCCCTCATCGGCAAGCGGGAGCTCAACAAAGGCGTCAAGGTGGAAGTTAAGGACAAAACGGTCCACCTTGAGATCGCCATTGTGGCCGACATTGATTCCGTGCTCATCGATGTCGCCCGGCAGATCCAGCGGGAAGTTAAAAACGTCGTGGAGACGAAAACTGGCATGACGGTTACCAAAGTCGATATCAACATCCGCGACGTCTCCTACAAAGAAGAGCCAAAAGAAGAAGTTCCTCAGGGCTAAAAGGTAATCCTGTCCCGGATGTTCTCGAGTTTCCTGGGGCCAATACCCTTGACCTTGAGGAGGTCTTCAGGACTCCGAAAGGGTCCATGGGTTTCCCGGTATTCAACAATCCGCTGCGCCAGCACCTCACCAATCCCGGGAAGGGATTCGAGCTCTTTCGGAGAAGCCGTGTTCACGTTGACCAGTGAAGACGACGCAACAGAGCTCTGTACTACTACTTGAGAAGAGGCTCCCTCAGGAATTTCTCCAGAGGATGAAGGAGGGATGAGGGGGATGGCAATTTTCTGTCCGTCGTAGAGTGACGCAGCGAGGTTGAGCCCGGAGAGATCCGCTCCCTCCTTCGCTCCTCCAGCACGCTCAATGAGCTCGTACACTCGTGTCCCCTCGGGAACCCGGTATACCCCTGGACGGTGGACACCACCCTCAATCTGGACAACAAGCACTGCAGGGGCCTTCTCCTGTGGACGGTTTACCCACCAGACTGTCCCCACGAAAAGCAGAGCAAAACCCAGAGCCAGAACGGCAAAGATCCGTTCCCTTTGGGTGAGGAACATCACACCACGAGGTTGACGAGCTTATCTGGAACGTAAATGTGTTTTTTCACCGATTTTCCATCGAGCCACTGGCGAATGCGCTCGTCTTCCAGGGCCCTTCGGAGTACTTCTTCTTCCCGCATCCCCCGGGGCACCACGACTTTACCCCGAACCTTGCCGTTGACCTGGACAACGATCTCCACCATGTTCTCCTGGAGTTTCTCCGGATCATAGACGGGCCAGGGAGCCACGGAGAGATACCCTTTTCCCCCCAGAAGTTCCCAGAGTTCTTCAGTAATGTGGGGAGCAATGGGGTTCAGCAGGGACACGAGCGTCCGCATCCCGGAAAGGAGAAGCTCTTTCTCCCTGGGATGTACGCCCTTTTCCCCCAGGAAACGGAGGTAGTCGGTGAAATCGTTGAGGAGTTCCATCATGGCACTTATCGCCGTGTTGAAGTGGAACTTCTCGGTAATGTCGGTATTGACCCGGAAAATCGTCTGGTGGATTCGGCGCTCCATCTTCTGGTATTCCTCTTCCCCAAAGGGAACACCATCTTTGGGAACAAGTCCCAGGATGTCCTGGGCCGCGCGCCACACCCGGTTCAGGAAGCGGAACGCTCCTTCGACACCCCGGTCTGACCACTCCATGTCGAGTTCCGGAGGACCGGCAAAGAGGATGAAAACCCGGACTGTGTCGGCCCCGAATTTCTCGATGATATCCCGAGGGCTCACCGTGTTCCCCTTCGACTTCGACATCTTGGCCCCGTCTTTGGTGACCATCCCCTGGGCAAAGAGGTTCACGAAGGGCTCCCGGAACTTCACAAGACCAAGGTCGTGGAGGACTTTGGTGAAGAAGCGGGCGTACAGGAGATGCAGAATGGCGTGTTCCACCCCGCCAATGTACTGGTCAACGGGCATCCAGTAGTCAATATCCTCCGGTTCAAAGGGTTTATCTTTTGCCCAGGGAGAGCAGTACCGGAGGTAGTACCAGGACGAGCACACGAAGGTATCCATAGTGTCGGTCTCGCGCCTGGCCGGACCCTTGCAGCGAGGGCAGGTTGTTCGCACGAACTCCTCACACCGGGCAAGGGGTGAAGGACCGGTGGGAAGGAAATCCACATTGGGTGGAAGGAGTACTGGCAAATCCTCCTCCGGCACTGGAACCTCACCGCAGCGGTCACAGTAAACGATGGGGATCGGGGCACCCCAGTAACGCTGCCTTGAGATGAGCCAGTCCCGAAGACGGTACGACACCGCCCGCTTCCCCAGGCCTTTCTCTTCGAGGAAGGCAATAATCTTCTCCTTCCCTTCCTCAGAAGGCAGACCGTTGAAAGGACCAGAGTTCACCATGATGCCCGGGCCGGTGTAGCACCCCTCAAAAGCCCCTTCAGGAGGTGCGATGACCTGCCGGATGGGAAGACCATACTTTTTCGCAAACTGCCAGTCCCGCTCATCATGAGCTGGAACGGCCATGACCGCTCCGGTNCCATACTCAAGGAGGACGTAATCGGCAATCCAGATGGGAACCCGCTCGCCATTGAGGGGGTTCACCACCTCTTTACCGATGTATATTCCCTCTTTTTCCGAGAGGTCGGAAACCCGCTCGATTTCGCTCTTTCGGGCGATTCGCTCCCGGAACTCCTGCACCTGCACCTCATACGGGGTTCCCCGAACAAGCTCATCCACCAGGGGGTGTTCCGGAGCAAGGAGGAAAAAGGTCACCCCAAAGACAGTATCAGGACGGGTGGTGAACACCGTGATGGTTTTCCCAAGGTCGGGGAGCAGGAAATCGATGTAGGCTCCTTCGCTCCTCCCAATCCAGTTCCGCTGCATGGTGAGGACGCGCTCGGGCCAGCTTCCCAGAAGCTCCATGTCCTTGAGCAGGTCCTCGGCGTATTTCGTGATGCGGAAGTACCACTGGCTGAGCTTGCGTCGCACCACCGGGGTTCCACAGCGCTCACACGCGCCATCCACCACCTGCTCGTTGGCTAAAACCGTGGCACAGGAAGGACACCAGTTCACCGGGCCTTCCTTCTTGTAAGCGAGGCCTGCTTTGTAGAACTGGAGGAAAAACCACTGGGTGAAGCGGTAGTACTCGGGCTCGCAGGTGATCACTTCTCTCCGCCAGTCATAACTTATCCCCAGGCGTTTCAGAACTTCCCGCATGCGCTCGATTTTCTCGTGGGTCCAGATGGCTGGATGAATCCCGTGCTGAATAGCAGCGTTTTCAGCCGGAAGTCCAAAGGCGTCAAAGCCCATGGGGTGGAGGACATTGTACCCCTGGCGGATGAAATACCGGGCCACCACATCGCCAATCACGTAGTTCTTCACGTGGCCCATGTGCGGGTCACCCGAAGGGTAAGGGAACATCTCAAGGACATAGTACTTCTTCTTTGTCTCGTCCCGCTCGACCTGGAAAACTTTCCCCTCTTCCCAGCGCTTTTGCCACTTTTCCTCAATTGCAGTGAAATCGTACCCCTGCGCCACGGAAAACCCCCCAATAGAGAAAAAGCCCGCCCTTTCGGACGAGCTTGGAATTTCTGGTGGAGCTGACGGGATTTGAACCCGTGACCTCCTCCACGCCAAGGAGGCGCGCTCCCAACTGCGCCACAGCCCCAGAATGCACCCATATTATACCATCTTTTTCAGCACCCACAAGGGGGCACCAGCGAAAAGAACCAAAGCCCGGGGATTCACTCCCCGGGCCGGACGACCCGCACGAGAATCTCGCCGGGTTTAACGAGGTAGAGCTTTTCCCGGGCGAGTTTCTCAATGTACCAGTCCTCTTCAAGGTACTGCCGTTCCTTGGCAAGATACGCAATCTGCGTTCGGAGTTCTGCCTCTCTCTTTGTGAGTTCTTCAAGTTCCCGGGAAAAGCGAACGTACTCCGCCACCTTTGCGCTGAAGCGAGGAGCAAAGAAAAAGAGCGCAAAGGTGAAGAGCACCACAAACAGAAACTTCTGCCACCTGGGTTCAGGAGGCAGCGAATCGGAAAACCGCCTTACCCCGGAATATGGCCGCACTCCCCAGCTCTTCCTCAATTCGCAGAAGCTGATTGTACTTGGCGATACGCTCAGAACGACACAGAGACCCCGTTTTGATCTGCCCGGTGTTGCAGGCTACCGCCAGGTCAGCAATGGTGGTATCCTCGGTTTCCCCTGAGCGGTGGGAAATCATTGCCGTGTACCCGGCTTTCTTCGCAATCTCAATGGTCTCCATGGTTTCAGTAAGGGTGCCAATCTGGTTGAGCTTAATGAGGATCGAGTTGCACACGCGCTCCCGAATACCCCGCTCAAGCCGCTCCTTATTGGTCACAAAGAGGTCATCACCCACAAGCTGCACCCGATGCCCCAGGGCAAAGGTGAGCTTCTTCCAGCCCTCCCAGTCTTCCTCAGCAAGACCGTCCTCAATGGAGATAATCGGGTACTTCTCCACAAGCTCTGTGTAGAACTCCACCATCTCATCAACATTCCGGCGCACACCCTCGCGCTCGAAAACGTACATGCCGTCTTTATAGAGTTCTGAAGCGGCTGTGTCCAGGGCGAGGTACACATCCTTTCCCGGCTCGTACCCGCTCATCTGGATGGCCTCGAGAATCACCTCGATGGCCTCGATGGACGATCGCAGATTCGGCGCAAATCCTCCTTCATCCCCCACACCGATAGAGTACCCCCGCCTTTTCAGCACCTTCGCCAGGGTGTGGAACACTTCGGCACCCATCCGGAGGGCCTCCGAAAAAGAGGGTGCCCCGCAGGGGACGATCATGAACTCCTGAATGTCGACACCGCTGTCGGCGTGCTTGCCTCCGTTCAGGATGTTCATGAAAGGCACGGGGAGTTCCCGGGCATTGACCCCACCGAGGTAGCGGTAGAGGGGGAGTTCCGTGTACATCGCCGCCGCCTTCGCACAGGCCAGGGACACCCCGAGGATGGCGTTGGCACCGAGTTTACTTTTATTTGGCGTTCCGTCAAGCTCGATGAGGGTTTTATCAATAAGTGCCTGGTCTAAAGCATCAAGCCCGATGATTTCCGGGGCGATGATTTCGTTTACGTTCTCCACAGCCTTGCGGACACCCTTTCCTCCATAGCGGCTCTTGTCCCCATCGCGAAGCTCCACTGCCTCAAAAGTTCCCGTTGAGGCACCAGAGGGCACGGCAGCTCTGCCGAAGGCCCCAGAAGCCAGGGTTACCTCCACCTCAACCGTTGGGTTCCCCCGGGAATCAAGGATCTCCCGGGCATGGACATCGAAAATGGTGCTCACTGGGCTCCACTCCTTTCTTCTCTCGTGATTCGAACGATACTTCCTGAGGGGACCCGCTCCAGATCTGCGATATCCCCCACCATTTTCCCTACCACCTCTACCGGGCTTGCCGGGCGGATCTCCCCAGGGGTCCGACTCGCCGGTGTTGGGCCGAAGAAGAGGCAGAGACACGCCCCATCCGGCCAGTAGGCCACATCTCCCAGATCAACCACTTCCCGGGGATGGGCGATGGTGCTCTTCACCGGGATGGGGAAGTAAATTTCCTTCCCCCAGGTGTTCACCCGCCCTTCAAAGGGGAGTATCTTGAGGATTTTCTCCGCACAAGCAGTGTCGAAAAGCTCTGCCGAAATCGTTATCCCCTGATCCGGAAAGCTCAGCACAATCCGCTCAGGCATGGCATTTCCTCCCTCCCTGTAACAT
The DNA here is from genome assembly GCA_000347575.1 of Candidatus Caldatribacterium saccharofermentans OP9-77CS. Lineage (GTDB taxonomy): Bacteria > Atribacterota > Atribacteria > Atribacterales > Caldatribacteriaceae > Caldatribacterium > Caldatribacterium saccharofermentans. The sequence continues at coordinate 14,358 of APCU01000015.1, forward strand.
GTACTCCCCAGACGACCCCAAGGCCCATGCCAATTCCTCCAACCTCCCGAACATCTGGGGGTTGCTCTCCCGTGAAACGGAAAAGAAGACGGGCAAAGTGGAAAAGATCCTCACAGAGCAACTTCAGAGCCTCTTCGTCCCTTTCTTCCCCCAGGGCAAGGGTCACGCGCACATTCTGGGGTTTCTTCAGAATACCGCTTAAGTCAAGCGACGCCACCCTCTTCAGGTTCTCTCCCATTCCGGTGAGCTCCCGACCTGCAGCGTCGAAGAAGCGTACCCCCAGGGCTTCCAGAAGGCCCATACCACCGTCCAGGGGGTGTCTTTCAGGAAGCACAAGCACAATGTGTTTCCCTCCCCGCACCATCGCCTCAAGGAGGAGTTCACCAACTCCATAGGTGGTCGCAAAAAGCGGATCCCACTCCCGAAAAAACTCACAGAGGTCAAAGACCACCGTTTTGGGGGAGGGTGCATACCCCACAANCTGCACTCGCTCGCCCATGGGACCCTGCACCCGGAACAAATGCCCTTTGCCTACCATTCCTCCTCCTTCCGCTCCAGCTTCACCACCCGGTACATGGACTCCTCTTCTCCCCGCGGGGCTGTAAGAGCCAGAACCTCCACCGTCATCTCCCACTCCGGTGACCGGAGGGTGATGAGGTCCCCGACTTTCACCTGGTAGGCCGGCTTGGCCACATGGCCATTGACCAGAACCCGCTCACTCCGGCAGGCAAGCTGCGCTACCGGACGACGTTTGATGAGCCGTGAGACCTTCAGGAATTTATCAAGTCGCATTCCTCTTCCCAGGAAAAGAGCTCTTCTCCCTCAAGCTCAGGGAAACAGGAGTAATCCCCTCCCTTCCCCACCATGACCATGGTGAGCACAGAAAGCGCTCCCCGGCTTTTCAGGAATCGCTCGAGGAACTCCCGCTCTTTCTCTGAAGTAAAGGAACGCACCACGGCAACCACGCGTTTGCCCGAAAGATCCCCCACGCTCTCCCAGAGTACCTCAGGGGGTTCGGTCGAAAGCCCCAGGGCGCGGACTTCTTTCTCCAAGATACCGCTCAAAACGCTCGCAAGGAGCACCCCGCCAGCGTTCACCCCTACAATGCAATCCGGGTTCCATCCCCGAACAAGGGGTAAAAGCAGCCGAACCCGTTCTAAGAGCGCTTCAAAGGTTCTCTTTTGGCCTTTTCCCATAGGGCATCCATCTCCTCCAGGGAAGCTTCGGAAACATCTTTCCCCAGGGCCCTCAGGTTTTCCTCCACAAAGGCGAATCGCTCCGCAAAGCGATCACAGGCCTTCTGCAGCGCGTCCTCTGGCTGGATTCCCAGATGTCTGGCGAGGTTTACCAGGGCAAAAAGCAGGTCACCCCACTCCTCTTCCATCCGCTTCCGGTCGGCGTTTTTCCAGGCCTCCTTGAACTCCCGCCATTCCTCCTCAACCTTCTTCTCCACATCATGAGCATCCTTCCAGTCAAAACCCACCCTGGCCACCCGGGCCTGCATGGAGAATGCCCGCAGAAGAGCCGGCAAAGACCTGGGGAGAGAGGCGAGCATGCCTTCTTTCTCGCGCTCCTTCTCCTTGATTTTCTCCCAGTTGAGGAGTACCTCTTCAACATCCTTTACGCTTGCTTCCCCAAAAACATGGGGATGGCGCTTTTTCATCTTGGCGATGATATGGGTGAGGACGTCCTCAATGGTGAAAGAAGACTTCTCCTTCCCAATCTGGGCGTGGAAGACAATGTGAAGGAGCATATCCCCAAGCTCTTCCCGAAGCGCTCCCTCATCTTCCCGGTCGATGGCATCAAACGCTTCGTAGAGCTCCTCAAGCATAAGGGGCTTGAGGGTTGTGCGGGTCTGCTCCCGATCCCAGGGGCATCCGTGCTCTCCCCGAAGCTGCGCTACAATGTCCACGAGTTCTTCAAAAAGCTCACCGACGGTCCTTTTCTCCACCGTGATTCGCCACCTTTGCAAAGAGCATTCCCAGCGTCTCCACAGGCACTCGAGGCAGGCGCAGGAGCACCTGTGCGCGGTCGGTCACAAGCTTCCCCTCTATGCCCAGAGCCTTCCCTTCCTCTTGAAACCTCACGAGCACCTCAAGAGGAGCGGCGAGGTACACGCCGTCACCTCGCTCCTCCAGAATCGTAACCTGAGTTATTTTAGCACAAGAGCGAATCCGTGTAATCTCAAAGAGCCGGCGAACCTCCTCCGGCATCTTGCCAAAGCGGTCCTCAAGCTCCTCTTGAAGTTCCTGCCTCTCTTTCTCAGTCCGCGCAGTAAAAAGCCGCTGGTAGAAACGGAGGCGCTCACTCTCGTTCCCGATGTATGACGAGGGAATGAACGCTTCCTCCCGCAGGCGTATCACGGGTTCTGGACCGGATGGCACCTCTTCCCCCCGCTGGCGGGCAATCTCCTCTTCGAGGAGCTTCATGTAGAGGGAGAACCCAACCTCCTGGATGAATCCATGCTGTTCTGTACCGAGGATATTTCCCGCTCCCCGGATTTCCAGGTCCCGCAGGGCAAGCTTCAACCCCGAGCCCGTCCCGCCAAATTCCAAAAGCGCCTCAAGGCGTTCCCGGGCCTCATTCGTGAGGTGACGGGGGTAAAGGAAATAGGCGTAGGCTTCCCGGTCAAACCTCCCCACCCGGCCCCGGAGCTGGTAGAGCTGCGCCAGACCGAAGAAGGGAGCGAAATCCACAATGAGCGTGTTAGCCCGGGGGACATCAATGCCAATCTCCACAATGGTTGTTGAAAGGAGCAGTGGGATATCACCCCGGTAGAACCCTTCCATAATCCGCTCAAGTTCCCGCCCCCGGAGCTTCCCGTGAGCCACCGCAAGGGGGAGATCGGGGAAAAGTGCCCGGAGTTCTTGTTCCACCCGGAAGAGATCCCGGATACGGGGACACACGTAGAAGACCTGGCCACCCCGGGCGAGTTCCCGGCGAATAGCCTCCTCAATGGTCTTGAGGTCTCGAGGAAGGACAATGGTGTACACCGGTTTTCGTCCCTCAGGAGGGGTTTCGATGACGCTGATGTCCCGGATACCCAGAAGGGAAAGGTAGAGCGTTCGGGGAATTGGCGTGGCCGTGAGCGTGAGGACGTCGATATTCGCACGGAGTTTTTTCAGGTGCTCCTTGTGCATGACCCCAAAACGCTGCTCCTCATCAATGATGAGAAGTCCCAGGTCCTTGAACTGCACGTCTTTCTGGAGGATCCGGTGCGTGCCGATGAGAATGTCAATCTCCCCCCGGGCGGTTTTCTCGATGATCTCCCGCTGTTCCTGAGGGGTACGGAAACGATTGAGGACAGCAATCCGCACCGGAAAATGCTTCATGCGTTCACAGAAGGTGAGGTAGTGCTGTTCAGAAAGGAGGGTGGTGGGGGCAAGAAGAGCGACCTGCTTTCCGTCCATCACCGCCTTGAACGCTGCCCGAACGGCAACCTCCGTTTTCCCGTAGCCCACATCCCCACAGACCAGTCGATCCATGGGACGGGGGCTCTCCATGTCTCTTTTGACCTCCTCAATGGCCCGCTTCTGATCGGGAGTCTCAAGGAAGGGAAAGGAGAGCTCAAGTTCCCGCTGCCAGGAGGTATCGGGGGAGAAGGCGTGCCCCCGTTCAATGTGCCTCCGGGCGTAGAGCTCGAGGAGATCCCGGGCCACCTTCTCTACCGCCCGGCGGACCCGTTCCTTGGTCCTTTTCCAGTCATCCCTCCCCAGCCGATGGACCTCGGGCTTTGCTTCCCCAAGACCCACATACTTCTCCACAAGGTGCGCATTCTCCACAGGGACATAGAGCCTGTCCCCTCCGGCATAGGCGATCTCGAGGTACACCCGGCGAACTCCCCCAACCACCATCTCCCGCAGCCCCTGGAAGATGCCGATGCCTTCCTCCTCGTGGACCACGTAGTCCCCGGGAGAGAGCGTCTGGAGGAGCTCCTGAGGGGAAACCCGGCGACGTTCCTTCCCCCGCACGAATGCATACCCAAAGATATCCTCTTCCCCCAGNAAGACCTGCTGCAGGCGATTAAGGAGGAACCCCTTTCGGAGGAATCCCTCAACGAGCATCACCCGTTGCTTTATCCCCTCGCCCTGGAGCATCTCTTCAAGGAGTGCCCGCTTCCCCTCGGGAAGGAAGAACACCGCCTGTGCAAGAGCCTGATCCTGCACAAAGCGAAAAAGCGCCTCAAGGTCCCCCGAAAAGGCAGGAGCACGCTCCACGGAAAGGGAAACCCTTTTCCCCTCGCCAAAACCAAGGAACACCGTGTAGGGGACCGGGAAAAGAACTCCCTCAAGCAGCACGCCTTCCCAGAACACGACTTTTGCCCACCGTCCGAGAACTTTCCGGAGCTCGATTTTCCGAAACTCTCCACTCCGGGGAGGGAGGAAGAGGCTGTCAATGTCGAACCTCGTCCTCTGGGTTTCAGGGTCAAAGAGCCGCATCCTCTCCAAAACGTTTCCCCACCAGTAGGTGCGAACCGGCTCCTCGAGGTGAGGTGGGAAGAGATCCAGCACCTCGCCCCGCGGGGCAACCTGACCTCGCTCCCGAACGGTCTCCACCCGCTCATACCCCAGGGCGAAGAGGAGGTCAAGGAGCTTCTCCCGGTCAACGCGAGCGCCTTTCTCTAAGAAAAAGGAGTGTGAGAGGAAGTACTCGAGCTCCTCAACGTCCTGACGCAGGTCGCCCACAGCCACCACCAGAACCCCCCGGGGAGACCCCCGGAGATCCTTCTGGAGTGTCACGCCCGAAAAGGGCAGGGCGAGATTCACCTCAAGCACCGGTTCATCGCGCCCAAAAAATTTCCGCCAGGTCCTCAGTTCCTCAACTACCCGTTTCCGCTCCACTTCCTGGGAGACCACGTACACCACCGGGTACCGTGTCCCCAGAAAGAGCGCACACAGCGACCCAAAGGAAGAAGGAACGGAGAGATTCACCGAGAAAGAGCGCAGGAGCTCTCTTTCGAGGTTGTGAAGATCCTCAAAAAGCTCAAGCCCATTCCCCATGAACGTTCAGAGCGCCACCCAGGTCACAATGGCATAGGTGAGACCGAAAGACAGAAGGCTTCCGCAGGCTGCCTGCAGAACGTTGTGCTTGCGGAGCACCACCCGTGCCCACCCAAGCGGCACAAGGAGCCCATAAAGCAGGGCAAAGAGCGGGTGCACAAGAAGCAAAAGAGCCGTCACCGGCCCCGCAATACCGGCAAGGTGCAGACTGATCTTCCAGAAAAGCGAAATCACCGCCCCCGCAAGGGTCACGGCAATGTAGCACAGGGTAATGGCAAGAAGCGGAGGCGGGGCATCAAAGAGTACAAGAACAGCAAGGAGCACCCCGTATATCCCCACAATCCCAAGATACGGGAAGAACCGCTCCTCTCTTTTTGGAAGGTCCGGATCCGAGACCTTCCCCTTTCTGGCCAGCCACAGGACAAAGACGGTGGGGAGAACGCTTACGAAAAGCACCGAAAGGAGAAAAAGTCCCAGAGCCCTCATCCCCCTGAGGTACTTCGCCGACACCAGGGCATAAAGCAGGATGGCCACAGCCTGAGGCTGCAAAACAAGGGACAGAAGCTCAGCAAGCCTCTTTCTGTCCATTCTCCTCCTCCCGGGCGTTGAAGACGTTCATCGCCCGCTGCACCCCCCACTCCACAATACACAGCACTGCCTCAGCAGCTCTCTTTTCCGCCGCCTCAAGAATGGCGCTTTCTTCTTTTCCGGGAACCCCAAGCACGTGGTCCACCACGAGCTCCCGGCGTTCGGGCTTCCCAATGCCCACCCGCACCCGGATGAAATCCTCCCGCCCCAGGGCTTCCACGATGGACTGTAACCCTCGGTGCCCCGCCACGCCTCCACCAACCTTGATGCGCACTACCCCTGGGGGGAAGTCGAGCTCGTCGTGAACGACGATGAGCTCCTCAAAGGCGCAGCCATGATGGGCAAAAAAGGCCAAAAGCCCCTCACCACTTAAGTTCATAAAGGTCAGGGGTTTGAGGAGATAGAGGGTTTTGCCCCCCACCACTCCCCGGGCCCAGCTGAAGCGGTCTTTACTCCTCCAGGGAATACCGAGACGCTCTGCCAGAATGTCCACCACACGAAATCCCGCGTTGTGCCGCGTTTTTTCAAACCGCGCCCCGGGATTCCCCAGCCCCACAGCGAGAAACACGGGTTACCTCATTTCTCTTTCTCGGTCTTCCCCTTGGCAATGACTTTCGGAGCCTCGGGCTCCTCCTCGGTCTTCTCCTCCTCTTCCTCCACCGCAACCTCAGGTGGTGTGACCACCACTACGACCTCATCGGGATTCTCTGCAATGGTCACGCCTTCTGGAACCTTGAGCTCCCGAACGTGGATGGCATCGCCGACTTCAAGCTCCGTCACATCAACCACAATGGCCTCAGGAATGGCGTCCGGGAGGCATTCAATCTCAAGCTCTGGCGTAACGATCTCGAGAATACCCCCCCGCCTTCACACCCTTTGACTCACCCTGAATGACCACCGGAACCGTGAGGGAGATTTTCTGGTCGGCCTTCACCTCGTAGAAATCAATGTGCCAGATTTCGTTCTTCACCGGGTTGTACTGGATGTCCTTGATGATGCCCCGCCGTTTCTCACCGTCAATGGAAAGCTCAAGGATATGGTGTGTGACCCCCGGAATGCGGAGGATGCGCTCCAGCTCTCCAAGACGGATTTTCAGCGGTTCAGACCCTGAAGCGCTATCCCGGGAGTACAGAACAGCAGGCACATACCCCACGCGGCGGAGTTTCCTTGCTCCACCCTTACCGAGTTCCTGGCGCCGTTCAAGGGCAACGGTGACGGTTTCTCCTCTTTTCATCGCCATTCACTCCTCCACCACTATATGAAGAGTTCGCTCACGGAACGTTCTCCGTGGATGCGCTTGATGGCTTCAGCAAAAATGGGTGCTACCGAGAGCACCTTGACCTTATCCCCTACCCGGCGGGCGAGCTCCTCTTTATCAAGGTGGATGGTGTTGGTCACCACCACCTCCTTAATGGCCGATTCCCGGATACGGTCAAGCGCCGGTTCGCTGAAGAGGGGATGCGTGGCACAGGCGTAGACCTCTCTCGCCCCCCGCTCAAGGAGTGCCTCGGCTCCCTCCACGAGGGTCCCCGCCGTGTCGATGAGGTCATCGACGATGATGGCCGTCCGCCCCTTCACGTCACCAATGACGTTCATCACCATGACTTCAGAGTACGACGGACGGTGCTTGTCGATGACCGCAAGGTCCACCCCGAGGCGGTTGGCAAAGTTCCGGGCCCGGGCCGTACCCCCCACGTCAGGGCTCACTACCACAACGTTCTCCAGGTTTTTCGAGGCAAAGTACCGGGCAAGGAGTGACTGAGCAGCGAGGTTGTCCACGGGAATATCGAAAAAGCCCTGGATCTGCCCAGCGTGGAGGTCCATGGTGAGGATTCGGTCTGCCCCCGCGGTCACCAGGAGATTGGCCACAAGTTTTGCCGAAATCGGTTCCCGCCCCTTGGTCTTCCGGTCCTGTTTGCAGTACCCGTAAAAGGGGATAACCGCCGTGATACGCTCGGCCGAGGCTCGATGCAGGGCATCGATCATGATGAGGAGCTCCATGAGATGGTCATTGGCCGGGGGAGAAGTGGGCTGAATGACGAAGACATCACAGCCCCGCACGCTCTCTTCAATCCGAACCCGGATTTCCCCATTGGGGAAACGTCCGAGATCCACCCGCCCAAGGGGAATATCAAGGTACCAGCAAATTTCCTGGGCAAGATAGGGATTGGCACTCCCCGAAAAGACCTTCAGATGCTGGGTCATATCGATGACATTGAACATCCTTCACCCATCCCTACGTTTTCTCTTCACCCATCCCTCGATGTTCACCTGTTTCGCTCTCCCCACCCCCAGAGCATAGGGAGGAACATCCTGGGTAATGGTGGAACCGGCAGCGGTGTAAGCTCCCCTACCGATGCGGACAGGAGCCACCAGGGAGTTGTTACTGCCGATGAAAACCTCGTCCTCGATGAAGGTTGGGTTCTTCTTTTTTCCGTCGAAGTTACAGGTAATGGTCCCCGCACCGATATTCACCGTTTTCCCGATGGTTGCATCGCCAAGGTACGACAGGTGCAGGGCTTTGGTTCCCTCCCCAACGAAGGAGTTCTTCACCTCCACGAAATTCCCGATGCGCACCCCCCGGGCCAGTTCTGTTCCTGGACGGAGATGGGCAAAGGGGCCAACGGTGACGTCTTCAGCCAGCCGGGAGTGCTCCACCACGCTGTACTCCACCCGGCTCCGCTCACCAATCACGCTCTCCACAATCCGAGCGTAAGGCCCAATGTGCGCACAGGAAGCGATGATACTCTTCCCCTCAATGAGCACCCCGGGGTAAATCCACACGTCCTCCCCGACCTCAACATCCCAATCAATGTAAGTCGTTCGGGGATCGAGGATTTTCACTCCCCGGGCAAAGAGGTCCTCGAGCTTCCTTTCCCTGAGGATACCAAGAACCCGGGCGAAGTCCCGGGGCGTATTCACGTTGGTGAACTCCTCACTCCAGGGAAGCGTGCAGGGAGCCACCCGGAAACCGTGCCTTTGCGCCAGCGCCACAAGATCGGTGAGGTAGAACTCTCCCTGGGCATTCCCGTTGCGAAGAAGAGGGAGGAGCTCTATCGCCACCTCCCGGCGAAGGGCAAAAACCCCCACGTTGACCTCGTGGAGCCTACGCTCTTCTGGGGAACAGTCCTTTTCCTCGACGATTCGAACGCCCTCCCCTTCCCGGACCACCCGACCGAACCCCGAAGGGTCAGGAGCGCAGGAAGTGGCAAAAACAAGGTCGCATGAGCCCTGCTTGAGGAAAACGCAGAGCTCCTCGAGGGTCTTTCGGGAAAGGAGCGGCATATCGGCATAGACGACGAGGAGAAAGGTCGTATCCTCCCGCAGGTACGGGAGGACTGCTTTCGCCGCGTCTCCCGTCCCAAGAGGCTGTTCCTGGGGGACAACTGTCACCCTGTCTCCGAAGAGCTCCCGCGCTTTTTCCAGAAAATGGGGAGCTACAACAAGGAAACGCGCTCCAAACCCCAGGGTACTCGCTTCATCGATGAGGTACCCCACAAGCGGTTTCCCCAGAGCAGGAAAAAAAATCTTGGGGACAGGAGAGCGCATTCTCTTCCCCAGCCCTGCCGCCAGCACCACCAAAGCCCAAGTGTGCACCAAGACCCACGCTCCAGGAAAGGACAATGGCTGGGGTGGGAGGATTCGAACCTCCGAATGAGGGATCCAAAGTCCCTTGCCTTACCGCTTGGCGACACCCCAGCAGTGAAGCATTTTCAATTATATCATACCGAACACTCTGGGAGAGTGTCAACGAAGTGTTCAGGTCTACCTCATACAGAGATTGAAGAATCCAGACTTCTCAGGGATTGTCCCTCTGGACTTTCCCAGAAACCAGGATCAGAAGACCCCGACACACCTTACATTGCAGCGCTCAACCTGGCAAAGCTGAAGAAGAGAAAGACAAAGAAAGCCGCCATCAAGATCGGGGCAACCTGAGAAAAGATGTCCCGCTTTCCAGGACGGAAACCCCGAAGGAGCAGGGAGTTGGTCACCACCGATACAGAACTCAGGGCCATAGCCAGACCTGCGAGTTCTGGCTTCAGAGAAAGCCCAAAACCTGAAAATACTCGGGCCGCGATGGGAATGCCCAGAAGGTTGTAAAAAAGGGCGAAAAAGAGATTTTGCCGGATTTTCCCCATGGTTTTCCGGGAGAGCTCAAGAGCCGTCACCACATCCTGTGGGTCACCCCGAACAAGGACAATCTCACCGGTTTCCAGAGCCACATCCGCTCCCTGCCCCATGGCAATGCCAAGATCTGCCACCGCCAGGGCCGGTGCGTCGTTCACCCCATCCCCCACAAAAGCCACCTTATGGCCGCTTTTCTGGAGTTTCTGTACCTCACGGGCCTTGTCTTCAGGAAGGATCCCAGCAATCACGTGTTCATCCTCGATGCCCACTTCCCGGGCAATGGCCCGGGCAACTCTCGGGTTATCGCCGGTTACCATGTACACCAGAAGCCCAAGGTTTTTGAGCTTCTGGACCGCTTCCCTGGCGCCGGCCTTGAGGGTATCGGCAACGGCCAGAAGGCCCAGGACCTCCCGCGCGTTGGACAGAAGCACCACGGTTTTCCCTTCCTCCTCGAACCTTCGCACCATCTCCCCCTCAAGCTCTCCCTTCGTGTTCTCAGCAACGAAGGAGGCATTCCCCAGGTAGTATTCCTCCTGGCCGATTCTCCCCACGACGCCCTTCCCAGGGAAAGCCTGGAAATCCTCTGCTTTCTCGGGGACAATACCTTCCTCTTTAGCCCTTTCCAGAATCGCCTCCGCCAGAGGGTGTTCCGAGGATTGTTCCAGAGTGGCGGCAATGCGAAGGACCTCCTTTTCCGGCCTCCTCAACCCCACCACCTCGGTCACCCGGGGTTTCCCTTGAGTGAGGGTCCCGGTTTTGTCGAACACCACAAGGTCGATGTCTTTGACCTTTTCCAGAACCTCCCCACCTTTGATGAGGATGCCGTACTCAGCTCCCTTTCCAGTCCCCACCATAAGTGCTGTGGGGGTCGCAAGGCCTAAAGCGCAGGGGCAGGCAATCACAATCACCGAAACCATGGCAAGGAGCGAGAAGGAGAGCGAAGCCCCCAAGAGGAAGTACCAGACAAGAAACGTCGCCAGCGCCACCGAGAATACTGCCGGGACGAACACTGCGGCAATCCGGTCTGCCAGATCCTGAATGGGGGCCTTCGAGTTCTGCGCCTCGGCAACAAGCCGGGCAATACGGGCAAGGACCGTGTCTTTTCCAACTCGTGTGGCCACAAACTCAAAACTCCCGGTTCTGTTGATGGTTGCACCGATCACCGGGTCTCCAGGTTTTTTCTCTACCGGAAGACTTTCTCCGGTGAGGAGCGATTCGTCAACTGCTGAATAGCCCCGTATCACTCGCCCATCCACCGGAATCTTCTCCCCAGGACGGACGAGAATCACATCTCCTTCCCGAACCTCTTCTAAAGGCACATCCTCAAACGTGTCCCCTCTCTTCACCCGGGCGGTTCTGGCCTGTAGACTCAAAAGCTTTCGCACCGCCTCAGACGTTTTGCTTTTGGTTTTCCCTTCAAGCCACTTCCCCAAAAGCACAAAGGTGATCAAAAAGGCCGAAACTTCAAAGTAGAGATGAGGAGTTTCTGTTCCTTCCACCCAAAGCAAAGAGCCGTGGCGGAACGCATGGGTAAGGTAGTTCCCGAGGCTGTAGAAGTACGCAACTGAAGTACCGGTAGCAATGAGGCTATCCATGTTGAAGGAGCGCAGGCGCAGGCTCGACCACATTCCCCGGTAAAAGGGCATTCCAAAGAGGAACTGCACGGGTGTCGCAAGGATCAGAGAGAGCAAGCCTATCCAAGGAGGGAGGACAGNGCTTCCGGGAAGANGGGGGAAGAAGTCGAGCACCATGAAATAGGCCAGGGGCAGGCTCAAAAGCAAGCTCCAGAGGAAACGCCTCTGGAAAGACTGAACGGTTTTTTCCTGCTTTCGGGATTCTTCTCCGANGTCTTTTTCGGGTGACGCACCATACCCTGCCCTGCGGATGACTTCAAGAAGCTGTTCCACGCTGGTCAGCTGGGGATCAAAGACCACCTGAGCCCTTTCGGCCGCAAAGTTGACCCGAGCCTCCCGGACCCCGGGACTCCTCTTCAGCGCTCTTTCGATGAGTACCGCACAGGCAGCACAGTGCATTCCAGAAATGGAGAGGACGATCTGCCTCGACGGGACACCGTCATCTTCCTGGAAACCCTCATCCTCTCCCGAAGAGTGCTCCTCTTCTTCTTCCTCCTCTTCTTCCACAGAGGCACTGTACCCCAGCTCTCCCACGGTGTCGAGGAGCTTCTGCAACGGTACTGTCTGAGGGTCAAAGGTTATCGTTCCCCGCTTTTCCGCAAAGTCGACTTGTGCTCCATAAACACCGGGAAGACCCCGGAGTTCTTCCTGAATCACTCTGGCGCAGCTTGGACAATGCATACCCTCTATGCTGACCCGCACGCGCTTTTTCATCTCCCTCACCCCCCAGGGGAATACGGCAATCTCAGGTTATTCCACTTTCTACCACTAAGTTAATAGTTTTTATTGGTTTAGTATACTTTATTCCAGTGCTCCTGTCAAGCACGCTGGAAGTATCCGGAAAAGACCTCTCTCCTGCTCTACGACAAGGAAAACCGGAAAAGCCTCCCCCAGAAAAATGCCGCGGTACTCCCCGAAAGTCAGAGTTTCAGCAACCGCCCCGCCATCGCACCGCCTGAAGAGGGAAGACGATAATGGCCGCAACAAGCTTGTAAAAGGCGCCTTTGAACTCTTCTCCCAGACTGATGGTGAGAAAGACCCTGGCACCAGGAGCAAGGGGTACAACCTGGGTAAAAGGGTATTCTTCTTCCGGGGGAAATCTCTCCATGTGCTCCCTGTAGATGGGGTCAGTCACCACGAGGTCGT